>JAGLLI010000067.1 GCA_023140595.1 Candidatus Parcubacteria bacterium | reverse complement strand
GATATAATAATTTATATTTGCAAAGTGGGACTGACGCAACAGCAGTTGATTTTTTTCTTGAAGGAGAGACAGAAGTCGCTGCCGGCGAGGAATATTTTTATACTTTGCGCTATAAAAACAATAGCAATATAGCCATAAAGAATATACATATTCAAGTGAATTATCCGGAACATTTTAAGGCTCTGGATGTTTATCCCGAGGCCAAAACCGAAAATAACACAGTATGGGAAATTGAATTTTTGCCTCCGCATTCAGCAGGCAACATTAAAATAAAAGGCATGATGCTTGCGGCTAAAGATGAAACAGGCATTATGTTCGCGGAAATGAACTATAGTCCTGAAAATTTTTCTTCGGAATTTAAAAAAGAAACTTCAATAAATACCGTTATTAACGATATTGGAATTAATTTTGATTTTGAATGCGCGAACAGTGTTTTGGTGGGCGAAATTGAGGAATTAATACTTCATTTTAATGCCAAGGAAAATAATTTTATAAATAATTTTCGCCTGACTCTGGAGCCGAAAGAAAATGTGGAAATATTAAGTTACGCAGGAGAGGGTATGGAAAAATTAGCTGTTTTTAAGCAAGAAAGGCCTGGGGTGTGGCAAATCAGCGAAGTCGGGCAGGACGAGGCGATGCTGCCGATAAGAATTAAATTTTTGGAAAAAGAAACGGAAAAAGAGGAATTGCGTTTTAGTTTTGAATATACGCGGAATGATGAAGATTATACAAAATTTAAAGATGAAATTTTAAATTTTGAAGTAATGAAAAGCGATTTAAATTTAACCTTGATTATAAACGGCGCCCGTGAAGACAAAGGAGTTAATTTCGGAGATACTTTAAATTATTCAATTGTTTATAAAAATAAAGGCGAAACTGAAATGAAAAATGTGGTAATTATGGCGGTTTTGGAAAGTGATTTTTTGGACTGGACCACTATGCAATTTGACGCAAAAGGCAAAGAACGGGGCAACACCATAACTTGGACAAAAGAAGAGATTCCATCTTTGGCAACAGTGGAACAAAATCAAGAAGGAGTTATTGATTTTTCAGTGGAAGTTATGAAAGCCGCAACAGCCGGAAACGATCAAGAATACCAAATTAAAAGTTACGCGCAATTCAGTATAGGCCAATTCGGTGAAGAGGAAGAGCAGACAGGCATTGAAGATAATTTAAGCAATACTATTGTAAATATTATTAATAGCGACTTGGAATTAAGCGAGGCTATTAAATATTTTAATGAAGACAACATTCCTGTTGGCACAGGTCCTCATCCGCCAAAAGTGGGCGAGGCTACCAGTTATAAAGTTTATTGGAATTTAAGCAATAATTTGCATGAGTTAAAAGATTTAATAATTAAAGTCAAATTGCCTGAATATGTGGATTGGGATAATAAAAACAGGGCGACTGTTGGCGAGATAAAATATGATGAAGTCTCACAAGAAGTTCATTGGAAAATTGGACGTTTGCCTGTTACTGTTTTTCAGGCTAGCGGTGAATTTAGCATAAGCGTAACGCCGTCTGAAGATGACAAAAATAAAATTATGGTTTTATTGCCGGGCTCCGAGGCTTGCGCCATAGACGACAAAACCAAAGCGGAATTAAGCAAAATAACCAAAGCCAAAACCACTAAGTTGGAAGACGATTCAATCGCGCAAGGGGATGGGATCGTGGAGTAGGTTTTTTTAAAAATGTTTAAAATTATTCATAAATCAGGCAAAACCAAATTAAGGATTGGCGAGATAAAAACAAAACGCGGAGTTATTCAAACTCCGTTTTTTATGCCGGACGCGACCAGGGCTGTTGTAAAAAATATTTGCAATAAAGAGTTGGAAAAAATCGGACTAGAAGCAATGGTTGTTAATACTTATCATTTATATTTGCAGCCCGGAATGGATTTGATTAAAAAAGCCGGCGGGGTTAATAAATTTATGAATTTTGATAAGCCTTTGCTTTCTGACAGCGGAGGTTTTCAGGTTTTTTCCTTGATTCATCGGTCTAAAGAAATGGGGAAAATTTATGATACGCATGTTGAATTCAAATCTCCAATAGACGGTTCTTGGCATGAATTAACACCGGAAAAATCCATACAAATCCAGTTTGATTTGGGGGTTGATATGATGGTGTGTTTGGATGATTGCCCGCCAAATGAATTTTCTCGCGAGGATTTAGAGGCATCCGTAAACAGAACAATAGCGTGGGCAAAACGATGCAAAAAAGAATATTTAGCGCAGATTAAAAAAAGAAAAATAAAATCTGAAGAAGCGCCATTGCTTTTTGGGGTTGTGCAAGGCGGAGCTGAGTTGGATTTGCGCGAAAAATGCGCGAAAGAATTAATCAAACTTGATTTTGACGGCTATGGATTTGGCGCAAGACCGGTTGACGCGAAAGGAAATTTTTTAGAAGAAGTTTTGCAATTTACAGCTGATTTAATTCCGGAAAATAAAATTCGCTTTGCGCTTGGCATTGGCACGCCGGAAGATATTGTCAGGTGCGCTAACATGGGCTGGGATATGTTTGATTGCGTTATTCCGACTCGGGAAGGGAGGCATGGACGCCTCTTTGAGACAATTAACAATTACGAATTACGAATTACGAATGATAAATTTTATAATACTATAAATATTAACAATGCTAAGTTTGCGGATGATTTTAGCCCGATAAATACGAACAGTGAATTGATTGAATTAAGAGAGTATTCGCTGGCTTATTTGCATCATTTATTTAAGATTAAAGATCCGCTTGGAGCGCGGCTTGCCAGTTTGAATAATTTGGAGTTTTATGGAAAATTGATGCGGAATATGTTATAATATAAAAATAATAAATCAATAAAATTTAAATTTTATGAATATCGCAATAAACGGTTTTGGCCGGATTGGCCGGGCAGTATTTAAAATAATGCTTGAAAACAGACAAGATTTTAATGTTGTGGCAATTAACGACCTAACTGATACAAAAACTTTGGCTCATTTATTAAAATATGATACTTGCTACGGGAAGTATGAAAAAAATATTGAGTGCGGTACTGACAGTATTAGTGTTTCCGGGAAAAAATATAAAATATTAGCGGAAAAAGATCCGGCGCAGTTGCCATGGAAAGAAATGGAAATTGATATTGTTTTGGAATGTACCGGCAGATTTAGGACAAAGCAGGATGCTGGTTTGCATATTAAAGCAGGAGCTAAAAAAGTAATAATCAGCGCGCCTGGAAAAGGCGACGGCATTAAAACAATAGTTCTAGGCGTAAACGAGAAAAAGATTAATAAAAACGACAAAATTATTTCTAATGCTTCTTGCACGACAAATTGTTTGGCTCCTGTTACGCAAATAATTAAAGATAATTTTGGCATTAAAAAAGCCGTGATGTCCACAATTCATTCTTATACTGCTGATCAAAATTTAGTTGACGGACCGCATACTGACCTGCGACGAGCAAGGGCTGCGGCGCAAAATATTATACCGACTACGACGGGGGCGGCAATTGCCACCACGCAAACAATACCGTCTTTAAAAAATAAATTTGACGGCATGGCAATCCGCGTGCCAACTCCGGTCGGTTCTTTGGTTGATGTTTGTTTTGTTACTAAAAAAAAGGTTGATGAAAAACAGGTAAATCAAGCATTTAAAAAAGCGGCTCGCGGAGCCGTTTATAAAAATTATATTGAAGCTACGGAAGAGCCTTTGGTGCTTGCGGATATAGTGAAAAATAGTGCAAGCGCGATTGTTGACTTAAATTGCACAAAAGTGGTTGACGGCGATTTAGTAAAAGTGATTGCTTGGTATGATAATGAATGGGGTTATGCCAGCAGGGTTGTGGATTTGTGTTGGTATATTAAGAAGAAAAAGTATTTAGAACTTTAATAATTATAAAATTAAGATAATTATGTTTCCATTAACCCATGTTTATTGCGCAAAACAAATAGCAAATAGCGCAAAACCTCTTTTATTATACGGTTCAGTATTTCCAGATATTCCAATAGTTGGGGTTGTTGATTGGGATATAATGGAAGCTAAAACAGAAGAATTTTCTGATTACATTAAGCAAAATTGTTCCAGTTTGATTGATTTTGCCGAAGGGTTGTTGTTGCATGAAGAGCCAAAAGGCATAGACAGGTTTGTACATGGTGAAAATGGATACGCTTATGTTAAAGGAAAAAAAATTTTAAAGCAAATTAAAGAATATTTTCCTAAAAATTCCTTAAATACAGCTCATAATTTTATTGAATTTGCTGTTGAAATACTACTGGTTGAGAATACGCCAAATTTAATAAATGAAATAAAGCCTGTTTTAAAATCAGCAAATAATAATATAAGTCAAATTTCAGAAGTATTTAGTGAATTTTTTAATTTAGAAATAGGTAAAACAAAAAATTCAGTAAAAAAATTTAATAATTTTTTACTTGAAATGGATTTATCATCACGAGACAAATCTATACAGTTTTATACGCACTTGATAAACAAATTGAAAAAAACCTATTATTCTGAAAAAATAATAAAAGAATTATTAACAGAATCAATTAATGTTGTTGAAAAAAATTATTATAAATTTCTTCAAGATGTAATATCTTCATGTATTAAAGATCTCTCCGCTCCGCTGTCGCTTCGGTCGAGATGACAAAAATAAGGAATATTATGCAAAACATTATTCAAAAAATAAAAAAAGCAAAATTGACTGGCAGGGGCGGGGCTTGTTTTCCTACGGGTGATAAATGGATGATGGTTAAAAAGGCTCGTGGCGCGAAAAAATATGTTGTTTGCAATGCGTCAGAAGGGGAGCCGGGAATTAAGAAGGATAAATATTTGTTAGAAAAAAAAACAGATCATGTAATTGACGGAATTTTAATCGCGATAAATTATTTAAAAGCGGAAAAAGCCTATATATATTTAAATCCTGATTATTATAAAAAATTTGGAAAAAAATTAAAAACAATAATTGGAACATTGCCGATTGAAGTGTTTCAAAAACAGCATAAGGCCGGCTATATCGGCGGCGAGGAAAGTTCGGCTTTAAATCATATTGAAAGCAAGCGGATTGAACCGCGTTTGCGTCCGCCTTTTCCAACCACCTCAGGACTTTTTGGATTTCCAACGTTAATAAACAATGTTGAAACTTTTTATGATGTCAGTTTGATTGTGGCGAATGAATATCAAGGAAAGAGATTTTACACAATTAACGGCGATTGTTTATATGATAACGTTTATGAATTGCCAGAGAGTTGGACAATTGCCGAAGTTTTGAAAAAAACCGACAATTATCCTGATTTTGATTTTTTTGTTCAAGTCGGCGGTGATGCCAGCGGTGTTGTTTTGAACGCGCGGCAATTAAATCAACCGGCGAGCGGAAGCGGATCAATAACAATCCACAGCTGTTTGAAGCACAATCCGATTGGATTAATGAAATATTGGACGAATTTTTTTTATAATGAATCATGCGGGCAATGCACTCCTTGTCGGGAGGGATTGCATCGTTTAAAAGAAGAAATAGAGAAAAAAGAATTAAATTGGCAGATGATTGTTCGTCTTTTGGATAACATGGAAGATACATCTCTTTGCGGTCTTGGCTGTTCCGTAAAAACGCCTTTTAATACTTATGTAAATAATGTTTTAAAAAATAATGATATTAGGATAAATTTGCCTGTTGATCAAAGACAATGTTTGTGTGAGTGTTTTTAATTTAGGTAAAAAAATGATTTTAATCAAAAGTATATGAATGTTGATGCTACAAAAAAAGTTTTTGAATGGATGAAAAATAAACCGGAAAATATTGATATTAATTCGGAATTTTTTTGCGAAACAAGAGATGTTTTTTCGGCAAGATTGGAAAAAATGAAAAATATTTTAATCAAAAAAGAGTTATTCGCGCAAACCGCGCCGTTAATATCAGCTATCGTGGGAGAAATTGGCAATAATTCTTTTGACCATAATTTAGGGAATTGGCCGAATGTTATGGGCATATTTTTTGCGTATAATTTAGATGATAATAAACGCTCCATTGTTTTAGCCGATAGAGGACTGGGCGTTTTAAAAACTTTACAAAGAGTAAGCCCTGATCTTAGAACCCATAAACAAGCGCTTGAGACTGCTTTTACAAAACATATTTCATCGCGATTTCCCGAAAGAAGAGGAAACGGATTAAAGTTTGTGAAAGAAGTAATTAAAGATAAAAATTACAAATTAATATTTTACAGCGGAGACGCGAAAATTATTATTAATAAAATGTTTCACTTGGAAGACGCAAAAGAAAATTATCAAGGATGCTTGTCTATAATCACTATATAAAATAATTTTAATAATAAATAATATGATATGGAAATTGAATTAAAAAAATTCGGCAATATGCTTATATCCCGGCCTGCCGGCAGAGAAGCATTTTTAATAATGCAGTCTTCTTTAATTAAAGATTTGAAAAAAAATGAGCTGATTGAAATAAATTTTTCAGGAGTAGATGTTTTAACTCCGTCTTGGGCGGATGAAGTAATTACTAAATTAGCGCAAAAATTTAAAAATATAAAATTGTTAAACACTAAAAATGAATCCGTGCAAGCAACATTAAAAACGCTAAGGGAATATTCAGGATTAAAAATATAAAATAAAATTTGTAAAATAATAATTAATATAAGTTTAGCCTTAAATTTATGTCAAACGAACAAACAATTTTACCCGAGAATAACGCGCCAAGTTCTCCGGTAGAGCAAAAAACAAATTATGTGTCTCCTGAAGAAAAATTATCAATGAGTTCAATTCAGGATTTATTAAAACAATCTTGGCCGATTTATAAAAGTAATCTAAAAAAATTAATAGGAATGATTTTGCTTCCAATGCTTGCTTTTATTGCTTTAGGAATTTTATTTTTATTATTAGGGGTTTCGGGATGGTTTTTATTTAAAGATGTAGGCGAGACAGGCGCGCTTATAATAAAAATATTATTTAGTTTGATTATTTTGGCTGGAATGTTTTTTGGCATAGCTATTGCTGTTATTGCTCAAGCCGGTTTATATATACTGATTAAAGACAGCAAGGAAAATATTACAATCAAAGAAGCTTTTTTGCGGGCAAAAAAAATTGCTGGCAAATTTTTTGTATTAAATTTATTAATTGGAATTTTTGTGATGTTATGGTCATTGTTATTTATAATCCCTGGAATGTATATGGCGCTAGCTTACAGTATGGCTATTTGGATTTTTATTTATGAAGGGATTAGCGGGACGGCAGCTATTAAAAAAAGCAAGGAATTAATCAAAGGACATTGGTGGGCTGTTTTAGGACGTTTCGCGGGAGTATATTTGATATTTTATTTAATTATAGTTATGCCTACTATATTTTTAGGCGACAACGGGCTTGGTGTATTATGGATGTTTATAACGCAAATACTATCATTTTTAGCCGCTCCGTTTTTTATTATTTATCAATGTTTTATATATTGGGATTTAAAGAGGGTTAAAGGTGAATAGTTTGTTTAATTTGTAATAAAAAATAATGTGTTTGTATAACTTATTATATGAAATTATTTTTGTTCTTATAAATATTAAAGAATTAGAGTTGGGCATTAATTATAGGAGGTGATATATGAATAAATCTAAAAAAAAGAAGTACATACCGCCGCTCTACAAACTTGAAAAAGAAATGACGTTCATGTTTGACGTTGTTAAACAGAAGATTTTTTCAGTTACATGTAGGCAATGCTCGTCCTGCCATGGATGCCGATAAAACTTTTTACCCAACGAAAAAGGAGGTAATCGTAAATTTTTGATTACCTCCTGCACAACTCTAATTTTTTAAAAACAAAAAATAACATCACACGGCTAGCCACACATTTTCGATAAATAATGATTGCTTGTCTTCATTATTGATAAGAGTTATGTTAGGCCTATGATTTTATTATTTTTGACTTTTAACAATAATGAAATTTTTTCATCAGTTTTACAGTCAACACATTGAGCCAAAACACTCCCACCTTCCGTCGTATCTCCCAATTTAATTATTTTATGTTTGCCAGTATAAGACTCGGGCAGTGGAGCATCCAATTCGTCATCAACAAAACTTACCTCTATTTCGTAAATATTGCCTTCACTAAATTTTGTTGTCATATTACCTCCTATTAATTAATGGGGTTTTACGTTAGTTGCGACATTGAATTCATTTAAGCATACTTTTAAACAAAAGTCAATAATACGAACAAAACAAACTAATGAACAAGAAAAAAATTAAAATTAAAATAAACAATAAAACCATAAATTGTGAGTCTGGTATAACTATTATGCAAGCGGCGAAAAAAGCCGGAATTTCTATTCCCGGGCTTTGCGGGCATCCGGATTTTAAGGCTAGGAGTACTTGCCGTGTTTGTGTTGTTGAGATTAAAGGCAGAAGAAATTTAGCGACTTCTTGCTCAACTTCTGTGGAAGATGGTATGGAGATTATTACTGATAATGAGCGCGTTGTAAAAGCGCGAAATATGAATTTGGAATTGATTTTTGCAGAGCATATTGAAAAATGCGCGGATTGTATATGGCGTTTTGAATGCAAGCTGTTGGCTTTTGCCAAAGAGTTTGGCTTAAAAATAACCAAATTTAATGACAGAAAACGGGATAGAAAAACTTATCGTTTTGCCAATGCGGTAGAGATTGACGGTACGCAGTGTATTGATTGCAGGCTTTGCATTGACGCTTGTACGCAGCTGCAAAAAATTGATTATTTGGAATTAAAAGAAAAAGGTGTAAATCAAGAAGTAGTGCCAAGTCCTAAAAAAGATAAGAAATGCATTCTTTGCGGACAATGTACGGTTCATTGTCTTGTTAGCGCGGCGCAAGAGCAGGCCAGCTTTGAAGAAGTGGAAAAAGAATTAAATAATCCAAATCATATAGTAGTCGCGCAATTCGCGCCGTCAATCAGGGTAAGTATTGGCGAAGATTTCGGCTTGCCACACGGAAAAATTGTTACAGGGCAAGTTGTTCAAGGTTTAAGAGAATTGGGCTTTGATTATGTGTTTGATGTTAATTTCGGCGCTGATGTAACAACTATTGTTGAAGCCGAAGAATTATTAAAAAGATTGAATGATAAAGACAAGAAAGCTCCGTTGCCGATGTTTACGTCTTGTTGTCCTGGATGGGTAAATTATGTTGAACTTTATCGCGCTGACTTGATTTCGAATTTAACAACATCGCGCTCTCCGCATATTCATAACGGCGGATTGATTAAAACTTATTGGGCGCAAAAACAAAAAATTTCCCCGCGTAAAATAATTGTAGTTTCAATAATGCCTTGCACCGCAAAAAAATACGAAGCGCATCGCGAAGAAATGAGGATTAACGAGCATTATCCTGTTGATTATTCGTTGACAACCAGAGAATTTTCTTTTTTAATGAAAAAGCGCAATATTGATTTTGCCAAATTGAAAAGTTCAAAATCTGATAATCCTTTGGGCGAGTATTCCGGAGGCGCCGCAATATTCGGCGGCAGCGGGGGAGTAATGGAATCGGCTTTGCGCACCGCGCATGTAATGGCTTGCGGAAGCAAGAAAAGCGGAATTTGCAGTTCAAAAATAGATTTTAAGGAGGTCAGAGGCTTGAGCGGAATTAAAGAAGCAACCGTTTTAGTCGCCGGAACTAAATTAAGAGTAGCGGTAGTAAACGGAATCGGAAACATTAAAGGCGTGCTTGATAATTTGAAAAATTACGATTATATAGAAGTTATGGCATGTCCCGGAGGGTGCATCGGCGGAGGCGGACAGCCTATTCCAACAACTCCGGAAATTCGCCAAAAACGGATAGACGCTTTGTATAAATTGGATAAAAATTTAAAAGTACGCAAATCTTATGAAAATAAATCCGCGCAAGAGGCTTTAAAGTGGCTTAAAAAACAAGGGCACAAAACAGAACATTCTGTTTTGCATACTATTTATAAAAAGAAAATAAAAATTTAGGAACAAAAAAAACATGCCCAACAAAATAAAATTTCAAAAAAACCAGATAGTCCACAATTGGCAAGTTAAAAATATTACCGAGATAAAAGATCTAAAGATTGATTTAATAGAGCTGGAGCATATTGAGACAAAAGCTAAGTATATTCACATTGCCAATGAAGATAAGGAAAATGCGTTTGCGGTTGCTTTTAAAACTATCCCCGAGGATTCAACAGGAGTTGCGCATATTTTAGAGCATACGGTACTTACGAGTTCAAAAAAATATCCGGTCAGGGATCCGTTTTTTTCAATGTTAAAAAGAAGCATGAGCACTTTTATGAATGCTTTTACAAGTAATGACTGGACGGCCTATCCTTTTGCCACGCAAAACAAAAAGGATTTTTACAATTTATTATCGGTTTATTTGGATACGACTTTTTTCTCATTACTAAGCGAATTAAATTTTAAGCAAGAAGGAAGCAGACTTGAGTTTGAGGAGGGCGAGCTTGTGTATAAAGGAGTTGTGTACAACGAAATGAAAGGCGCAATGTCTTCGCCGGAAAGCATTATGGAAGAGTCGGTTGCTAAATCGCTTTTTTTAAATTCTTCTTATCGTTTTAATTCCGGCGGTGATCCAAAGAAAATCGTTAATTTAACGCATGAAGAGTTAAGAGCTTTTCATAAGAAATTTTATCATCCAAGTAATGCTTATTTTTACAGTTATGGAAATCTACAGCTGGATAAACATTTGAAGTTTATTGACAGAGAAGTAATGCAAAAATTTAAAAAAGAAGATATTAAAGCGGAAATAAAACTGGAGCCGAATTGGAAAAAAGAACAAAAATTTAAATACAAGTTTCCAATTGGAGCGGATGAAAACGCAAAAGAAAAATATCAAGCAACACTTGCCTGGGTTTTGGCAAGAGTGGATGAGTCTGAAGAAATATTGGTTTTGGAATTATTGGAAGATATATTGCTTGGCTCGCCGTCGGCCCCCCTTAGAGACGCTTTAATTTCAAGCGAGCTTGGAAGCGATTTGTCGGATTACAGCGGACTGGATACTGATTTTAGGCAAGTAATATTTTCTTGCGGGCTAAAGGATATAAAAAAAGAAGATATAAACAAAGTAAAAAAAATTGTTTTAAGCGCGATTAAAAAAATTATAAAAAAAGGCTTAGATAAAAAAATAATTAATTCTTCTTTGCAAAAATTGGAGTTTTCACATAAAGAAGTAAGCAATCATCCTTATCCTTATGGGCTTAAGATTTGGCTTCGTTTTTTACTTCCGTATATTCACGGTGGAAGCACGGTTTCCGCTTTGAATTTTAATAAAGACATATCTCGCGTAAAACAAAATTTAAAAAAAGC
>JAGLLI010000066.1 GCA_023140595.1 Candidatus Parcubacteria bacterium | reverse complement strand
TTTGCTTTGTCTCTGCCGCCGCCTGCGGCGCCTAAAACATGAATAACTTTTTTATGCGAAATATTTTGTATTGTTTGATATAATTTTTCCAACGCCTTTGGTTCAAAGGCGTAATCAACAATTACAATAAAATCTTGATTTTCATTAATTTTTTCCAAACGGCCTGCGACTCCGGTAATTTTTTCCAAACCGTTTTTTATTTTTTTCTTTGGCAAATCCAAAGCCAAACCGACTCCAACCGCGTTCATGGCGTTAAGCGCGTTAAATTCCCCCAAAAGCTGTAAATTAACTTCTACGCCGAAAAATTCAAATGCGGTTCCCTGATTATCTGATTTTATATTTGCAAAATCAATATACTCAATATTATCTTGCTTTATAATATTTTCTTTGTTGTCTATATAAACAATTTTTCTTTCCGCCCAAAAATTTAAAAAATAATCAGCATGTTCGTCAAGCCCGTTGGCAATAATGGTTTTTTTAAGCGGCTTATACTCAATTTTTTTAAAACCTGACGCAATTTTTTTCACCTTTAACTGTTCGTCAATATATTTTTTTTTGCATCTTTTTAGATGATTAAACAACTCTCCCTTGGCTTTTTTATAATTTTCAAAACTGCCATGCGATTCAATATGCTCCTCATAAAGACCGGTAAAAACAAGCAAATCATAATTAATAAAACGATGGCGAAATTGCCTGATTCCCTCTGAAGTTGTTTCAATAATGGCTGCCTGACAGCCGTTGTTGGACATCTTTTTTAAAATCCTTTGCGTAAAAAAACGCCCCATCATTGTCATTTTCTTATCATTCATCCATTCGTTTTTGCCGTCATTAAACATAGCGGTTGAGGTAAATCCGGTTTTTATTCCCGCCGACTCCAGCATTTTCGCAATCATATACGTGCTTGTAGTCTTGCCTGTCGTGCCTGTTACGCCGATTACAATTAATTTTTCACTTGGAAAACCATAAATAAAAGCAGAAAACCAAGCCAAAATAAAGTGATAAATAGGCTGCAACAATTTAAAAAATTTAGCTGGTATTAGCCTTTTAATGCTATAAAATAATTTATTTATCGTAAAAACACTTGACATAATTTGAATTTAGTGTATAATGTTAATTAATAATATTTTGTCATTGATAAATTTTTCCGCAACGCAAAGCGCTGCAAATGGAACACATCCCACCTTATTTTCGAAATAATAATCACCGTAATAAGTGGAGAGCTTTCCTCGGGAAAAAATTTATCAATGCTAACACATCGCCACAAAGTGGCGAACGAAAAGGAGGTGCACAAATGCACAAGGTATTTTACAACCGATGGCCGGAAACAACCCCTAATTTAACTGCCGGTATCATCTACCAAGGCGTAATTCTCCTGAACAGATAGGCCATTCCTACTATCAGGTAATTGAGTAATTGCGTAACAAGTTCCTGATTCGTTTGAGATTTTTAAAAAGCTCAAATGAATCAGGTCTTTTTTTATTTTAAAAAAACCGTCTTATTTTTCTTAATAATTTATATAAATTATATTTGCAAGAATCAAAAACCAAATCATAAGTCCCCAAATAACCAACTTCTTTCTCGCCAAAGCCTTTTTTAAATTTTGTTACGCCTGGCCATTTTTGTTCGTCTATCCCGTTAAAATCATAATATTTAAAACCGTATGCTTTCGACAATTTAATAGTATGCCATTGCAATGCGTAAGGAGCCATTAAATTTCTATTTTCATTTGAAGAAGCGCCATGAACATAAGTCGCCATATCACCGAAAAAAGAAACTATATTAGCACACAACATTTTGTCTTGATAAAAGACGGCAATTAATTTTATAAATTTGTTATTAAACTTTAACATTTTTAAATAATAATTTTTATCATGCAAGCGGAAACCGTCCCTGTTTTCCGTCTGCGCCATTAACTGCCAAAATTCTTCAAAATATTTATCAATATCTTTTATCACTCTGACATCTATATCTTTTTTAGCAGCCAGTCTAATATTGTATCTGGTCTTTTGATGCATTTGCTTTAATATTTCTTCTTCTGGTTTGGAAATATCCAATATCAAAGTTCTACTTGGCTGAACATCAATAGTTTTGGAAATTGGAAATTGGAAATTGGAAATTGGAAATTTGCTTCTTGGATCAAACCGTAAGAAAATACATTTTTCTTTCTTAGTGATTTTCTTAATTTCTTTAAACAAAAAAATAAATATTTCTTCATTTAAATGCTTAACACCGATTCTTGGCGAATAAAAATAATTCATCCCCAATGGCAAACTTTTTTTTATAAGCGATATTACAAACGCTATTTTGCCATTATTTTCAATAGCAAAACGCAAAACTTTATTACCAACATCTTTCTGAAACTCTCCCCATTCCCAAGACTGCAAAAACTGGCTGTGTTTTTGTTGTTTTATAAAATTATTATATTTATTTTTATCTTTTATTTTAACTATTTTCATTATTAATTTTTAATTACTAATCGCCCTCAACGCGGCTTTTATCCTCTCACCGCTGTCTTTAACGTCAGGATCAACTTGGCGAAGCGCGTCTCTCGCCTGCATCATTGAATATCCCAAAGCCATTAAAGCGTCAATTTCATCACCTGAGGCAATCATCCCTCCGCCATCTATTGCGTGTTTAGTGTTGCGTGTTATACGCCCGACTTTTTCCCGCAAATCCAAAACAACCCGCTCAGCGGTTTTTTTGCCAATCCCTGAAACTTTAGTCAACAACGAAGAATCACCGCGCGCGATTGAATCTTTTATATCTTCAGTACTTGCGATTCCCAAAACCCCCAAAGCCGATTTTGGACCGATGCCGGAAATTGATAATAATAACTCAAACATTTCCAATTGATCCAAAGCATTAAAACCAAACAGGCTAAGCGAGTCTTCGCGAACATTTTGATATATATAAAACTCTGTTTCTTGCCCAATATCCGATTCAGCGTAAACCGTTTCATTTACAAAAACTTTATAACCAACATCGCGAACATCAAGAATAATATATCCTTGTCCTTTATTTTTAATTTTTCCTCTTAAATATGCAATCATAAATATTAAATTCTAAATATCTAATTTAAAAATTATATTAATCTCCTCCTCACAACACTATATTCCGGAACTTTAACATCCACCTCCATAGCCACAACCATGCCCTGCCCGCCATGCGCTTCGCTTAATTCCTTTCCCGTGTCCGCGTTCAAAAGTTTATCCACTCTCATCTTAATTATATCATATTCCGGATAAACTATCTCAATCTTATCCCCTATCTTAATACAATTATGCACTTTAATTAAAACTTTATTTGTTGTGTGTTGTGTGTTGAATGTTGAATGTTTCACGACCTGCCCGCAAAACTCCCATTTTGATTTTTCATGCGAATTGTCTAAATTCTGATCAGCCTTTTCTCCAAGCAAAAATCCCGTTGTATAACCGCGGTGAACAAGTTTTGTGTACAGCTCATTATAAAAATAATCTAATTCTTTTTGAGTTATAGATTTTAAATTATGAACCGCGCGCGAATATATTCCGGCGACAACAGCTTGATAATAAGCGCTTTTAGCCCGTCCCTCTATCTTAAAAC
>JAGLLI010000065.1 GCA_023140595.1 Candidatus Parcubacteria bacterium | reverse complement strand
AAATTATGACTGAGCAAATTATTTCCCAAGAGGGTTATGAAAAATTAAAAAATGAACTTGACCATCTTGTTAATGTTAAAAGAAGAAAAATCGCGGTTCGCATTCAAACAGCGAAAGACATGGGAGATTTAAGTGAAAACGCGGAGTATAGCGAAGCTAAAGACGCGCAAGCATTTAATGAAGGCCGTGTCGCGGAAATAACGCGAATGCTTAAAAATTTGACTGTTGTTAAGAACGGAAAAAGCAAAGGAAAAATTGCGATGGGCTCAAAAGTTACGGTTAAATGTAATGATAAAGAAAAAATCTATACAATCGTAAGTTTTAACGAGGCTGACCCAATGGACGGAAAAATATCCAACGAGTCTCCTTTGGGGCAATCTTTTTTAGATAAAAAAACAGGAGATAAAGTAAAGGTTAAAACCCCCAAAGGGGAGATGGAATATGAAATTTTAAAAGTTGGATAACTATAGAATTTTTAATTAATGTTATTTTAATAATATTGTGTTAATTTAAATTTAAATTGAAAGCAAGGTTTTTTTTCTTTAGTCTACCTGTACTGCCCAAAAGTAAAGATCAAAATTTAATTTCTTATTGATTATTTATTTTTGCCTAATCTAATTCGGCGTTAAATTTGATTAGCACTAAAGCGACAGTTGCAAAATAGGAGGGTGTGCTTTTAAAGTATAAGTCAAGGTATTGAAAAATACTTGCTTTCGGCCAAAAATAATTAATTTACATAGCGCATGAATTATTTTAAAAAATTGGTAAATATAAAAATTTTGCGTGTGTTTATTGGATTTTTTAAGAGCAGAGACGGTCCTTGTCAGATGTCAATTTTTGATTTTGACTAATAAATTAATATATTATATACTTTAAGAACAGCCAACAGTAAAATTGGCTGTTTGTTTTATTGATTATTTTATGAAATTACCAGAGTTTATAAAAAATATTTTAGAAAAAATTACTGACAGCGGATTTGAGGCTTATGCCGTGGGCGGATGCGTGCGGGATCTTTTGCTTGCTGAAATTAAGCGCGAAATTCTTGAGCCTAAAGATTGGGATATTACCACAAACGCGAAACCTGAGGAGATTTTAAAAATTTTTCCTGAAAGCAAATATGAAAATAAATTCGGCACGGTTTTAGTTCCAATAAAAAATAAAGATAACAAAACGGAAAATGTGGTGGAAATTACAACTTATAGAAGCGAGCGCGGTTATTCAGACAGCCGTCATCCGGATGAAATAGTGTTTGAAAAAAAATTGGAAAATGATTTAGCGCGGCGCGATTTTACGGTTAATGCTTTGGCTTGGGACGGTAAAAGCAGCAAACTCGTTGATTTATTCGGCGGTGAAAAAGATATTAAGAAAAAAATAATCAGAGCGATAGGGGAGCCGGTTGACAGGTTCAAGGAAGATGCTTTGCGCATGATGCGCGCAGTAAGATTTGTCAGCCAACTGAATTTTACAATGGAGCCGAAAACCGAAAGAGGAATTATTAAAATGGCGGGCAGTATAAAATTTGTTGCAAAAGAAAGAATCAAAGATGAACTTATTAAAATATTATCTTCTGATAATTTTTATGATGGGATTATGGCGCTTTATAAATTAAAATTATTGCAATATATTATCCCCGAGCTCTTGCAAGGAGAAAATATGAAACAGAACCACCATCATATTTATACGGTTTTTAAGCATAGCGTTTTGTCTTTAAAATTTTGTCCAAATAAAGATTGGCGCGTGCGTTTCGCCGCTTTGCTTCATGACATTGGCAAGCCAAAGACGAGAGTTTTTAAAAATGGCGCGACAACTTTTTATAACCATGAATACGCCGGAGAGCGTATGACGCGCAAGATTATGAAGCGTCTAAAATTTTCCGCTGCTGATACTGAAAAAATCGCAATTTTGGTTCGCAATCACATGTTTTATTATAATACCGATGAAGTAACCGCGAGTTCTGTTAGACGTTTAATTAAAAAAGTTGGCAAGGAAAATTTAAAAGATTTGATTGATATGCGCATTGCCGATCGCTTGGGTTCGGGAACGCCAAAGGCAAAGCCTTACAAATTAAGGCATTTGGAATATATGTTTGAACGGGTGCAAAATGATCCGGTTTCAGTTAAATGCTTGAAAATAGATGGCGATTATCTAATAAAGAAAATGGGGGTCGCCCCTGGTCCGAAAATGGGCGCATTGTTGGATGTTTTGCTTTCCGAAGTAATTGAAGATCCAAAATTGAATAATTTGAAATATTTATTTTCGAGAGCCAAAGAGCTTAAAAATGACAATTTGGAAGAACTTCGCGAAAAAGCCAGGGAAAAAATTAAAATCAAAAGAAATCAAGATGACAAAAAAATGAAAAAAGGGTATTATGTTAAATAATATTAAATAATAAACAAAAATCTATGAAAAAAACATTTTTATTTTTAGCTATTTTAATACTGCTTAGCGCATGTGGCGTTAGTAATGACAACTTAAGCATTAACGAAAAAAATGCAGATAAGACAATGGAAAATTATAATGACAGCGATGTGGTGGCAAAAATTAGCGATTTAAAAAACAAAGAGTCTCAACAAAAACAAAACAAAGAAATTAATAAAACTAATAATAATCAAATGACAGAAAACAACTCAACATTAAACGACTTAGCCCAAGAATACGGCTCAGCAATTATTAAAACAAATTTAGGCGATATTAAGGTTAAATTTTACAGCGAAGTCTCGCCTTTGACTGTAAATAATTTTTTAAATTTAGCCAAAGACGGTTTTTATGACAACACTCGCTTTCACCGCGTAATTAATGATTTTATGATTCAGGGCGGTGATCCTAATTCAAAAGATTTAGCAAAAAAGAATCTTTGGGGAACCGGCGATCCAGGATATAAGTTTGCGGATGAATTTAACAATGAAAAATTAATTCGCGGTTCTTTGGCAATGGCAAACTCCGGACCGAATACAAATGGTTCGCAATTTTTTATTGTTACAGCAGTGGACACCCCTTGGCTTGACGGCAAACATACGAATTTTGGAGAAATTACAGAGGGAATGGATGTAGTTGAAAAAATTGAAGCCATTAAAACCGATGCAAGAGATTGTCCGCTTGAGGATATTATAGTTGAAAGTATTGAATTATTAAAAAAATAAGCAAAAATTAGCTTAAAATTTATGAAAATTATTTTAAAATTATTAATAACTTCTTTTGCAATTATTCTTAGCGCTTATTTGATTTCAGGCGTAACAGTAGTTTCTATTTGGTCCGCTCTTTGGGTGGCTTTAATTTTGGGTTTAATCAATATAACAATAAAGCCGCTTTTGGTGATTTTAACTTTGCCGATAAATATTTTAACATTAGGGCTTTTTACTTTTATTATCAACGCCGGAATGATTTTGCTGGTTTCTTCTATTGTAAAGGGTTTCTATGTGGAAGGTTTTTTAACGGCTCTTATTTTCAGCTTTGTTTTGTCGCTAATTAGCTATATTTTACATAAATTATTCGGCGCGAAATAAAACTGACTTCGCTTTAAATTTTATCAATAATATGTTAATATAAAAATATTAAATCATATATTTTTAAACAATGAATAGCCTGAAATTATTTAATATTTTTTATATTTTTCAAAAAAATTTATCAAACTCGCTTTCCGGCATTTTTGCTTTTTTTTATGTTAAGGTTTATTCGGTTTTTTTAGTTTTGATTAATATTTTAATTTGGATTTTTGCCCAGCATATTATGGCAACCGGCACCGAACAGATTGCCCTGCACTATACGGTTGATTTTGGCATAGATTTTTACGGGGATGCCAGGCAAATATTTATAATTCCTATTTTAGGATTGATAATTATTTTATTTAATTTTATAATTGTTATAATTTTAAGCCAAAATAAGGATTTTGTCCTTCTTTCCCATATATTGCTGATTGCGGCTTTGCTTTCTAATATTGTTTTACTTGCCGCGATTTCATCAGTATATTTAATAAATTTTAGATAAAATATTTTTTATGGAAGATTTTTATGTTATAAGGATTTTGTTTTTTACTGCGTTAGCTTTTATTTTTACGGTTCTTTGGACCCCGCTTCTAACCCATTTTTTGTATAAATATAAAATAGGAAAACAAATCAGGGATGACGGATCTACTCCGCTTTTTACAAAATTGCACGCCCACAAATCAGGCACGCCGACAATGGGGGGCGTGCTGATATGGGGAACGGTTTTAATATTTAGCCTTGTCTTTTTTTATTTGGCAAAATTTTTGCCTTGGGAAATATTTAGCCAGTTGAATTTTTTATCGCGCGCGCAAACCTTGTTGCCGCTTGGCTGTTTAGTGGCGTCAGCTCTTGTCGGGTTGGCTGATGATTATTTGGATGTCAGGAAAATGGGCTATAAAAAGAGAGGTATAAAATTCAGCCATAAATTATTAATATACGCTTTTATAGCGCTTGTTGGAGCTTGGTGGTTTTATTCTAAATTAGTTTGGAGCGTTATTCATATTCCTTTTATCGGCTTTGTTGAATTGAATTTGTGGTATATTCCTTTTTTTATTTTTGTGGTAATCGGAACGGCCTTTTCCGTAAATCAAACCGACGGATTGGACGGACTGGCCGGCGGTACGCTTTTAGGCGCTTTTGCCTCATACTCTGTTATTGCTTTTGCAACAGGCAAATATGACTTAGCTACTTTTTGCGGAGTGATTGTCGGCGCTCTGCTTGCTTTTCTTTGGTTTAATATTAATCCGGCGCGTTTTATTATGGGTGATACCGGCTCAATATCTCTTGGTGTAACATTGGCTTTGGTCGCGTTATATACTAACACAGCTTTTATACTGCCGTTTTTGGGATTAGTTTTTGTGATAGAAGCTTTGTCCACGATTGTTCAAATTTTATCCAAGAAATTTAGAAACGGAAAAAAAGTTTTTTTGTCAGCGCCTATTCATCATCATCTTGAGGCCAAGGGCTGGGCAGAGCCGAAAATTGTAATGCGCTTTTGGCTTTTGTCCGGAGTTTCTTCAGTAATTGGCTTGATTATATTTTTGTTGGATAAGACGTTGTAGAATTATATGGTCTTTAAGAAAAAATTAAAAAAAATATTAGGCCGAAAAGTCGGTTATCATGAGCCGGATAACGCGCTTATATTTGTTGTGGGCGCGATTCTTTTGTTTGGCTTGGTTAGCTTGTCCAGCGCCTCGGCGGTTGTTGCTTATTATGATAAATTCGGGGATGCTTATTATTATTTCAAACATCAATTGGTTGGTTTGAGCTTTGGACTTGTTGCTTTTATCTTTTTCTCTCGCATAGATTATCATGTATGGCGCAAGTACGCGTTTTGGTTTTTGGTCGGATCAATTGTTTTACTGTTGTTAGTGTTTATCCCTGGACTTAGCGCGCATTATGGAAAGGCCAGGAGTTGGATTAATGTTTTTGGATTTTCTTTGCAGCCGGCGGAATTTGTAAAATTGTCTTTTCTTTTATATTTGGCGGCTTGGCTTGAAACCAGAAAGAAAAATCTAGGCGATATCGCGCAAAGCATCGGCCCTTTTGTGGTAGTGCTTGGCTTGATTTCTTTTTTAATGATTTTACAGCCGGATATCGGCACGCTTTCAATTATCGCGATAACATCTTTGATCGTGTATTTTGTGGGCGGAGGAAAAATTAAGCATATTGTTATAATCGGAGTTTTTGGTTTACTCGCTTTTGCTTTAATGGTCCAGATTAAAGATTATCAGCATGATCGTTTTAAATGCTTGCTTGATTCGAATTATGACAAAAAAGGCGTTTGCTATCAAGTTAATCAATCCTTGATTGCGGTCGGCTCGGGCGGAATTACAGGCCGCGGTTTAGGCGCGAGCCGACAAAAATATATGTACCTGCCGGAGGTTAGCGGCGATTCCATATTCGCAATTATTGCCGAAGAAACCGGAATGATTTTTAGCGTTTTATTAATAGCCGGTTTTTCTTTTATTTTTTATCGCGGTTTTTTAATTGCCAGAAAAGCGCCTGATGATTTTGGAAGAATTTTAGCCATTGGCATTGTCAGCTGGATTGTGATTCAGGCAACAATAAACATCGGCGGAATTATTAATATTATGCCCATGACCGGTGTTCCATTGCCATTGATTTCTTACGGCGGATCCTCTATACTGGCAACATTGGCCGCGATTGGGATATTAGTGAATATTAGCAAACAAACTAGAAAATCAATTAAAAATTAACAATTACGAATTACGAATTTTTTCACATTTTTGTCATCTCGACCGGAACGACAGCGGAGTGGAGAGATCTTTAATACGTGAATTACACATAAATTGTCTATTCGCCGCCCAGGCATGAATGCCAGGGCTAATCTGATAATTTTTTAAGCCTTCATTATTTGTCATCCTGGAATTTTT
>JAGLLI010000064.1 GCA_023140595.1 Candidatus Parcubacteria bacterium | reverse complement strand
AATATCCGGGATCCAGGAGTAAAATACACGAACTATATCTATTTATTATTGTTTATTTATTTCTCGTTCCCCTGGATTCTAGGTTGCGCTTCGCGCCCCTAGAATGACAATTAATATAAGGTTTAAAAAATAAAAATGTAGCTCTGGCATTCATGCCTGGGCGATGTTATGATTATTGCATTAATCAATAAAAAAGCCGGAGCATTTCTGTCCCGGCTTGGTGAAAAAATATTTTTTAAAACATTTTATGGATACTTTTTAAGGGTTGATATAGCTTTGGCAATTTCGCCAATTTCTTCCCCGTATTCTATTATAACTGTTTCAAAATCGTTCATTTTAGTCTTATCTCTTTTTTTAAGTAACAAGAGCAATTGTATTGCTTCGTTCATTATACCGCAAGCTTGTGCAAAAGACACTTGGGATAATACATTTTGGTAATCAGATATGTTTGCAAGTTCTGCCATTTCAAATACTTTTGGAAGAATTCGCAAGTCTTTTGTATTTACTGCTGGCAATATCTCTTCAGATCCGCATTTTAAGCAGTTGTCAATATTAATGCCAGTTTCAGTATGTCCACAAACTCTACAATAGTAATTTGCCTTTAATTCTAGCATTATATTCCCTCCTTTTAAAATTTTAGTTAATAAAATTTTGTTAAACATCAAATTATAATCAATAAAATGAACATATCACAAAAAAATAAAACTGTCAAGATAATATTGAGCGGGGGCGGTACCGGTGGGTCGGTGACACCGCTTTTGGCAATGGTTGATTTGTTAAAGCGAGAAGATTCCAAAAGTCTTTCAAAATTTCAGAAGCCTGAGTTTCTTTGGGTTGGAACCAAAGATGGACCGGAAAGGCAATTAGTTGAGTCGTCTGGAATTCGGTTTATGTCCATACCGTCTGGTAAATTAAGGCGTTATTTGTCATTGCAAAATGTTTTGGATTTTTTTCAAATTTATTTAGGTTTTTGGCAGTCGTTTTTTATTATTTTAAAAGAGAAGCCAAGCTTGATTATTAGCGCCGGTTCGTTTGTAAGCGTACCGCTTGTGTGGGCGGCATGGATTTTGCGCGCGCCTGTTTTAATTCATCAGCTTGACGCGCGTCCGGGATTAGCTAATAAATTAATGGCTCCGTTTGTAAAAATAATATCAGTAACTTTTAAAAAATCTCTGGCTGATTATGGAAAAAAAGCTGTTTTGACAGGCAATCCAATTCGCAAGGAATTTATTGAAAATAAAATCAGCAAGCGCGAGGCAACGCAAAAAATCGGCATGCGAACCGATAAGCCGATTTTGCTTGTCATCGGCGGAGGAACCGGCGCGGAAGCGATTAATGATTTAATTTTGAAAAATATAAATGGTTTAACAAAAGTCTGCCAAATTTTGCATATAACAGGAAAAGGCAAGTCAAATAAAAAAATGGAAGAAGCAATGGAGAAAAATCCTGGATATAAATTTTTTGAATTTTTAGACGCTTTTGGCTTAATAAAAGTATTTGCCGCCGCGGATATTATTATTTCCCGCGCAGGCATGGGAACATTAACCGAACTATCCTATATTGCCAAACCAACGATTCTAATCCCAATGCCAAATTCGCATCAAGAAGAAAACGCTGAAATTTTTTCTAAAGAAGAGGCGGCCGTAGTTTTAGGCCAAAAAGAATTAAACGGCGAGATATTGTTGAATAATATAAAAAAAATTTTAAAAGACGATGAGTTGAGAAATAAATTAAAAAATAATATTAAGAAAGTTATTAACACAGAGTGCGAGGAAGAGATTTTGAAAATAATTAAAGATTTAATATGAAAAATTGCAGTCTAATTATTAAAGGAAAATATGTTTTGACCATGGATAATCAGATGTCTATTTTTAATGATGGAGTTGTGGCTGTTGATAATGACAGAATAATAGCAATCGGCGGAAAGGAAATTTTGAAAAAATATAAAAGCGAAAAAATTATTGATGTTGGAAATAGTATTGTTATGCCAGGGTTGATTAATACGCATACGCACGCGGCTAAGGTTTATTTTCGCGGGATTGCGGATGATTTGCCATTGTCAACATGGCTGGAAAAACATATTTGGCCTGCTGAGGCAAAATATGTTAATAAGAATTTTATTAAAAATGCTTCCGCGCTTGCCTGTTTGGAAATGATAAAGTCAGGAGTTACATGTTTTAATAATATGTATTTTTTTGAACAAGAAACAGCTTCTGTCGCGAACAAGATTGGAATGCGCGCTTTGATTGGCGAGGTAATATTGGATTTTCCAACGCCAAGCCGTAAAACTCCCAAAGAGGCATTGGAAAAAACAGAAGCAATGATATTAAAACATCAAGATAGAGAATTGATTTCAGTTGCGGTCGCGCCGCATTCTATTTATGCTTGTTCAAGAGAAAATTTAATTAAAGCTAAAGAATTGGCAGATAAATATTCGGTAAATCTGCATCTGCATATAAGCGAAACCAAAAAAGAAAATGAAGATTGTTTGCGGATAAATAAAAAAAGTCCGGTTAAATATTTGGATGAGATGGGAATTCTGGATAACAAGACAATTGCCGCGCATAGCATTTGGCTTGATGACGAGGATATTGAAGTATATAAAAATAGGCAAGTAAAAACAAGTCATTGTCCGATTAGCAATATGAAATTAGCCTCAGGCGTTATGAATTTTAAGAAAATGAATGAATCTGGATTAATAATCGGTTTGGGAACAGATGGCGCTGCCAGCAATAATACTTTGGATTTATTTTCAGATATGCGCGTTTGCGCTTTATTGCATAAAATAAATAATTTGAATCCGGAAATAGCTTCCGCCTCCGAAGTTGTGAAGATGGCGACAATTAACGGAGCCAAGGCGCTTGGAATGGATGATAAAATCGGTTCGCTTGAAATCGGCAAAAAAGCTGATATAATAACAATTAATCTTGATAAGCCGCATTTATCACCGGTATATAATCCTTATTCGCATTTGGTTTACGCGGTTAATGCGGGCGATGTTGAAAATGTGATTATTAATGGCAAGATTGTTATGCGCGATAGGGAAGTTTTTGGGGTGGACGAGGATGAGGTTTTGAGAAATGCATGTAAATTTCAGTAGGAACAGGGCAGTGCCATGTTCCTACGATATTATTTATGAATATAAAAAACATCAAAAAAGCGCATATCATCGGTATTGAAGGCGCCGGCACTTCGGCTTTGGCAAGAATGTTAAAAAATGCAGGCATAGGAGTAAGCGGCTCTGACGAGGGGGATCATTTTTATTATGATATGTTAAAAAATGCCGGCATAAAAGTTTTTCATAAATTTGACGAGCATAATATTCCAAGTGATGTTGGCTTAGTCGTGTATTCCTTGGCTTTTAAAAAAGAAATAAATCCGGAAACGGCTTTTGCCTATAAAAATATAAAAAATGTTTTAAGCTATGGCGAAGCGCTTGCTTTGTTGTTTAATCAAGAATATGGAATTTCCGTTTGCGGCAGTCATGGAAAAACAACTGTTTCCGCGTGGCTGGCTTATGTTTTAAAAGAGTCGGGACGAGATCCAAAATTAATAGTAGGCGCGAAAGTTCCGCAGTTTAACGGCAATAGCCTGCTGGGTAATTCAGATTATTTTGTTTTGGAATCAGATGAATACGGCAATAAATTGCAATATTTAAAACCGCGCGCGGTTCTCTTAAATAATATTGATTATGATCATCCGGATTTTTTTCCAACAGAGGATGATTATAATCAGGTTTTTATTGAATTTATTAAAAAAATTCCAAAAAAAGGCTGGTTGGTTGCTAATTTTGACAATCCGATAATTAGAAAAATCGCGTTGGTTAATACGCGGGCAAAAGTTATCAGTTACGCGATAAACGAGTCAGCTGATTATGTAGCCTATGATATTAAACAAGCGAACGATAAACAATATTTTAAAGTAAAAATTGGATCAAGCGTTTTTGAGGAAGATGATTTGTTAAAGAATACCGAGTTGGGAAATTTTTCAATTCAACTTACTGGCGAGCATAATATTTATAACGCTTTGGCAATAATTGCAGCATCAATTGAATTGGGAGTTGATTTAGTGGATATTAGAACTTATTTGGAAGAATTTAAAGGAACGTCTAGGCGAATGGAGGCGATGGGAAAATTTAACGGCGCTATTATTCTTGATGACTACGCGCATCATCCGACGGAAATTAAAACCACGCTAGCAGGCGCTAGACAAAAATACGGAGATAAAAAAATTCGCGTTGTTTTTCATCCGCATACCTTTACTCGGACAAAAGCCTTGCTTGATGATTTTGCGCAAAGTTTTGATGATGCTGATGAGGTGGTGGTGTTGGATATTTACGGCAGCGCTCGTGAGAAACATGGGGGAGTGCATAGTAGGGATCTTGTTAAGTTGATAAAGTCAAAAGTCAAAAGTCAAAAGTCAAAAGTGGAATATATTGCGACTTTAGATGAATGTGAGAAGTATTTGCGCGATACAATTCAGAGAGATGAAGTTATTATTTTAATGGGGGCGGGAGATGTGTTTCGGATTGGGGAGGGGTTGGTTAAACAGATTTGAATTATGAACAATTTATATAAAAAACAAATAAAAGAAATTGTAAATAGATACAGCATTGGAGATTTATTAACATTTAAACAAATAAAGACAAGCGGGAATTTTAGCTATAAGATAAAAACCAATAAAGGTAATTATTTTTTGCGTTTATGCGGCGAAAGATTGCGCTTTAGATCTGCAGATAATATAAGAGGAGAGTTGAAGTTGCTTGATTTATTAAAAAAGAATAATTTTCCGGCTCATAATTACGAAACAAATACAAACGGAGAAGTTGTAGTAACTATTAATAATAAAAATGGATTTTTGAGAAAATATATAGATGGAAAACAAGTAAAAGGAAATCCAACAAGGGAAGAAATAAAAAAAGTTGGAAAAATATTAGGCAAGTATCATAAATTGGTTGAAAAATATAATGCTGAAAATTTAAGGGGTGATGTGAATTTCGGAATTGAGCTAACCAAAAAATATTTTGATAATAATATAAATGATATTTTGAATAGTAATTTTCCTAAAAATAGAGAATTTATTAAATTATATCAAAATGAAATAAATAAAATTATTTTACCGGATTGTTTGTCAAAGGGCATGATACATGAGGATCTTGGTAAACGCCATGTTTTATGGAAAGACAAAAAAATAAGAGCTATCATAGATTTTGATAGAGCTTATTACGGATATCTTGTGTTAGATTTGGGACAGGCTTTGCGAGGGTGGAGTTTTATTGACGATTTTAAAATATGGAGTATGGAAAATTATCTATTATTTATTCAAGGCTATGAAGAAGAAAGAAAACTTTCAAAATTAGAAAAAGATAGCATGCAAGCAGCTATTAAATTTGCTATTCTAGAAAGAGCTTTGGCTTTTTGCGCACAATATGTTTATAGCAGTGAGCCAAAAGAAGAAGATGCTATTTTTTCTTGGGCAAGTTTTAGTCAACTAAAATTAATAAAAATTTAAAAAGAGCCATTGCATTTTTGCAAACGACTCTTTTTAGAAGATAATTTTTCCTCCTTTTTTTCTAGGAACAACAACTACGTATTTGATTGTTGTTTTTTTAATAATCGCGATATCTTCTTTGATCCATTTGTTTCTGTTTTTTAGTTCAATGAAAATTTCGCATATGATTGGAAAAAAGTTTCTTATGTCATTATTCTTTCCCGTTCCTTTCCATTCTCCGTACTTGCCGGCATCAGCATCCCAAGCAAATTTACCTAACTTATACCAAGGAATCGCCTGTGTTACCCAAAATCTTAGGCTAGTGAACCATTTCGGCATGATATAAAATATCATGTCAAAAAATTCAAGAGGGAATACAGCGTTTTTTGTTGGCCCATGTACATCCTCAATAATATAGATGATATCATTTGAAAAAGATTTTGGTAAATAATTACGATCATAATCACAATCATAGCTCTCAGTACTTTGCCCTGAATTTAACAAATTTTTAACGAGTTTTTTTCTAAAGGTTGATTTACCAGTTTTACCGACACCGGTAATTAAAATTTTCAAAAGATCACCTCCTTTTTTTGTATAAATGTAGGATTAAGAACTTGATTATTATATAGCACAATGCGTATATTTTGTCAAATTTGATAAAAACCTTTTTATTTGCTAATCTATGAGAATATGAAAACATATTATATAACCACAATCGGCTGCCAAATGAATAAGAGTGATTCAGAGCGGATTGCCGCTTGTTTGGATGATATTGGCTATAAGAAGGCTGAAAAACAGAGCCAAGTTGATTTAGTGGTGTTGACGACTTGCGGCATACGGCAATCAGCTGAAGATCGGGTTTACGGTTTGGCTTATAAAATTAAAAAGGAAAATAAAAACGTGAAAATATTGTTAACAGGATGTTTGTCTGAGCGGAAAGATGTTATTAAAAGATTAAAAGACAAGGTTGATATTTGGCTGCCAATAAATCAAATTTCAAATTTGAAAAAAATATTAACGGATTTTGATTTTAGAAATATAAAGATTAATCCTTGCGAATATTTAAAAATAAAACCGAAATATACTTC
>JAGLLI010000063.1 GCA_023140595.1 Candidatus Parcubacteria bacterium | reverse complement strand
CTTATTGCGTGGTGCCTTACGCGCGCGGACGAGAAGTTTATCGAGGTGCGGAAGCAATTTTAAATGAGGTGAAAAATTTGGTCGGGCAAGGATATAAAGAGATAATTTTGATTGCGCAGAATGTTAATTCGTATAAATGTAATGTTAATACTGCGAATGACACGCGAATGCCGCGAATTTTTAAAAATACAAATAATGTTATTGAATTTCATAATTTACTTCGGGCGATAAACAATATTCAAGGGGATTTTTGGGTGCGGTTTGTAAGCAGTCATCCGAAAGACATGAGTGATGATTTGATTTTGGCGATTGCGGAGTGTGAAAAAGTTTGTAAGCATATTCATTTGCCTGCGCAGTCAGGGGATAATGAAATTTTAAAGTCCATGAATAGAAAATATAAAATTGAGCATTATTTGGATTTGATTAAAAAAATTAAAAATAATATAAAAAGCGAATTGCCGGCAGCGATTACCACTGATATTATTGTCGGTTTTCCGGGCGAAACAAAAAAACAATTTAACAATACTATAAAATTATTTAAAAAAGTAAAATATGACATGGCATATATTGCTCGTTACAGTCCGCGTTATGGAACGACCGCGGAAAAAATGAAAGATGATGTTAAGCCTAATGAGAAAAAAAGAAGAGAAGAAGAATTAATGAAAATATTAAAAAAAACAGCATTGGAAAATAATCAAAGATATTTAGGCAAGACGGTTAAGGTTTTGGTTGAGGGGCTTAACAAAAAAGGATTTTTATTTGGGAAAACTGAGACAAGTAAGATTGTTAAATTTTTGGGTGATAAAGATTTTGTTGGAAAATTCGCGTGTGTTAAAATAACAAAAACGAAAGATTTTGGACTGAGCGGGGTTTTGGAAAAAAATCATTAATAATTCAAGTGTATGAAAAAAAAGAAAAAAGTTGTGGTGATTGTCGGCACTACCGCCAGCGGTAAAACAACTTTGGCTGTGGATTTAGCCTATAAATTTGGTGGAGAAATTATTTCGGCTGACTCACGGCAGGTTTATAAATATATGGATATTGGTACAGGTAAAGACTTGCAAGAATATAGCATAAAATCACAAATCGCAAATCATAAATCTGAAATTATTAAGATTCCATATCACTTAATAGATGTCGCGCATCCGAATACTCGTTATGATATGGCAAAATGGCTTAAAAGCGCGAAAATTTCTATAAATGACATTTTGGGTAGTGGGCGATTACCGATTGTGGCAGGCGGTACCGGTCTTTACGCGCAAGCTTTGGTGGATAATTTTAATTTAAGCAAATACGGAGAAGATAAAAAATTACGAGAAAAACTGGAAAAAAAAGAAGTTGCAAAATTATTTCAAATGTTATTAAAACTAGATGAAAAATTTGCGAAAAAACTTAATAATAGCGAGAAAAATAATAAAAGAAGATTAATTCGTTATATAGAAATATACAAACAGGGAGAGAAGGTTAAAAATATCCGCCCGAGGCGGATAAATAAAAATAATGAATATGAATTTTTAATAATCGGTATTACATATCCGCGAGAAATTTTACGAGAGAGAATATATAAAAGATTGATAGAGCGTCTGGAAAGAGAAAATATGATTGAAGAGGTTGCCGGACTGCATAAAAATAAAAAAGTAAGCTGGAAACGGCTGGAATCTTTTGGTTTGGAATATAAATTTATTGCCCAGTATTTGCGAAAAAAATTAAATTATGATGATATGGTGGAAAAGTTAAATATTGCAATTGGGCAATTTGCAAAAAAGCAGATTACTTGGCTGCGGCGCTGGGAAAAGCAGGGCGCTAAAATTTATTGGGTTAAAAATAAACAGGAAGCTGGAAAAATATGCGCAAAATTTTTTGCGCCTTGACAATTAAATAATAATATGCTAATTTATTTTATTGTGAAATAGCACATTATTATGAATATTCATGAGTATATAAACGTCTTAAAACAAAAGAAACAGACTGTTTTTTCGGCTGTGGCTTTATTTTTGGTTTTTGCCGTAATTTTGACTATAATTCAGCCTTTTAAATATGGCTCGGAAACAAAAATATTAGTAGTGCAAAAAAATCAATACGGCGTTGACCCTTATCAGGTTAATAAAGCCAATGAATATGTGGGCGCTGTTTTGGCTGATATTATAACCAGCAATTCTTTTTTTAATGAAATAGTTAATTCCGGCTTTGCTATTAATTGCAATTATTTTCCTACCAGATTGGAAGATCAGAGCAAGGAATGGAAAAAAACAGTAAAAGCAAATTCCAGTAACCGCGGCATTATAACTTTGTCTGTTTTTCATAAAGATAGATATCAAGCTGATCAAATAATCAGAGCGATAAACGCTACGCTTAAAGATAAGCACGCGTTTTATCACGGTTCAGGAGATCAGGTGGAGATAAGAATAATTGATCAGCCTTTTACTTCAGAACTGCCGGTTAAACCGAATGTTGTTTTGAATTTGTTATTCGGCGTTTTATTCGGCTTGTTGTTTGCCTTGACTTACGCTTATTTGTTTCCGGAAGATAAATATAATTTGCGTTTATGTCCGCAAAGAAAAAGCAAACAGAGATATGATTATGACGAGAAGCAAGAGCTGGAATTTGGCAATGGTGTAAATAAGAGTGAGAATTATGATGTTGAAGAAGCGATTAAAAAATTGCGCCAAAGGGAAAAAATGCAAGCCCTTGAACCGCGACAGGATGTTTTTGAAGATAATAATAATGCGGTTGATAAAAAAAATTATCAAAATAATGATAATAATCTGGATTATAAGAATGTAGATGAGCAAGGGAGTATGAAGAATGTTTTATAGATATAGTCTAACAAGTTTTTAGAACAAAATGGTATTTCGTTTGTATTTTAAGCGAAATACCCTTTTTTATTTTTTTTAATTTCAATAAAATTTTTAATTTTGCTATAATAAAAATAAGGTTTTTTTGTGGTTATGAATATATCTATTTACTTTCGTTTTTTGTTCGTGTATAATAATAGTATAGTTGTGCATAAAATAGTTTATTTAATAATTTAATATAATAATTATGCTTAAAACAAAGTTAACAAACAATATAACTATTCCTTTGGGCGATTATCTAATTGTTGATAATGACAATATTGTCGGTGATGTGAGAAAATATGTTTTAAGAGTAAAAGATTTGCCGGAAAACGATAAGCCGCGGGAAAAGTTAATAAAAAACGGTCCCAAACATTTAAGTTCAGCCGAGCTTTTGGCTATTATATTAACTTCAGGCACGCGCAAAGAAGAAGTTATGCAGATGAGCGCGAGGATTATAAAAGAATATGGCAAAAAAGGGATTGCCTATCAGGAAGATGCCAATAAATTATGCAGTGAATTAGATATACCAAAAACAAGGGCTTGCCAAATAGTTGCTTGTTTTGAGCTTGGACGCCGTTTTTATAACAATAAAAATAACGGCGCAACTGTTATTCGCACGGCAAAACAAGTCTTTGATTATTTAAAGGATATGCGCGATTTATCAAAAGAACAATTCAGGGGCATATATTTAAACAGCCATTATCAGATAATTCATGACGAGGTTATATCAATGGGCAGCCTGACATCCAATGTTGTTCATCCGCGAGAAGTTTTTCGTCCGGCAATAGTATACGCGGCAGCTGCCGTGATTGTGGCGCATAATCATCCGTCAGGATCTGTTAAGCCTACGGAGCCTGATATTTTAGTAACTCGAAAGTTAATAGAAACAGGAAATATTATCGG
>JAGLLI010000062.1 GCA_023140595.1 Candidatus Parcubacteria bacterium | reverse complement strand
ACCCGCCGCCCAGGCATGAATGCCAGGGCTAATTTGATAATTTTTTAAGCCCCGCCCTTCGCGAAGGGCGGGGCTATATACAAAAACATCAACAAAAAAATATCCCGCTTTAGCGGGATTGAAAAAACGTAGCTTTGGCATTCATGTCTAGGCGGTGAGGTCGGAAAATTGTTTCTATACAAATGGATTTGAACCATACCTCAAATAAAAAATTCAAGGCTTACTGTTTTTTCTCTTTATGCCGATTCAAATCTACCTCAACAACAACTCTATTGCCGTTTTCACTATCGCTTGAAAACGCTACCTTAACCGCTTGCTTTAAAGGATTATGTCCGACAACAACGCCTCGCTTGCCGTCAACATTAACTTTGGTTCCAATAGGCGGCAAATTTTTTGCCAATTCTTCATACCCGCGCTGTTCATAGGCCAGACAGCACATCAAGCGCCCGCATACTCCGGAAATTCTGTCTGATCCGCGATGAGCGCATCCCTGAATGTCCGCCATTTCCGATGTTATTGATTCTAAATTTTTTAAATGCCCGCGACAGCAAAGCCTTTGTCCGCAATGCCCGACATCGCCCATTATTTTCGCTTCATCGCGAATGCCGATTTGCTGCAAACGGATTGTTTTGCCAAAATGCCTAGTTAAATCCTTGACTAATTCGCGAAAATCAACTCGACCGTCGGCAATAAAAGAAAAAGTAACGCGAGAACCGTCAAAAGAATAATGAACATCAATAAATTTCATTGGCAAATCATGTTTGTCTTTTGTTTTACGGCAAAATTCCAAAGCCTCTTTCTTCTCGTTAAAAGACACCATTTTATTTAAGTCGCTTAATGTCGCTTTTCTTAATATCGGTTTAACGATATTTTTTTTTGTTTGCTTACCGTTTTTATCCGATTCATGTTCTTCGCCCTCTAAAATATATTTACTGTCATCCAAATCGGCAAAGCCGACAACGCCGCCCAGCTCAAAACCTAATTCGGTTTTAACCACCACTTTGTCGCCTTCTTTTAATTTCAAATTATTCAAAGAAAAATTATATTCTTTGTCCCAGTCAATAAATTTTACTTTAGTGATTTTCATAAAACAATATTTTATAAACTATAACGAACATATTTTTCTATATTCGCGCCTTCCAAAATTTCCGCTACTTTCTTTTTATCATCTTTGATATATTCTTGATTTAACAGGCAGACTTCCCCGTAAAATTTATTTATTTTGCCGACTAAAATTTTATCAATAATCTGTTCAGGCTTGCCTTCTTTTTTTAATTGTTCTCGGTAAATTTCTTTTTCTTTATTTATCTCCGCCCCTAGAACGTCTTCAGGTTTTAAATAGCGCGGATCAGCGGCGGCCGTGTGCATAGCTAAATCGTAAGCCAATTCATCTTTACCTATCTTATCCAATGACAATAAAACTCCGATTCTGCCACCCAAATGCTTATAACAAGCAACTGTCGCGCCGCTCAAAATATCAAAACGGCTTACACTGATTTTTTCCCCTATTGTTCCGCTTAAACTATCAAGCGCTTCCTTAACGGTTGCCGCGTCCATTTTCAAACCAAAAAGCTCATCCAAGCTGGCAGGTTTTTTATCTTTAATTATTTGTAAAATTTTATCGCTAAAATCCTGAAATTTTTCATTACGGACAACAAAATCAGTTTCCGCGTTTATTTCTAAAATATAACCCTCTGTTTTGTCATCGTTAACAGCCGTCTTAATAATTCCCTCAGCCGCGTCTCTTTCTCCGCGCTTAGCCGCTTTTGCAATGCCTTTTTTTCGCAAAATCTCAGTTGCTTTTTCAATATCGCCATTAGCCTCGTCCAGAGCTTTTTTACAGTCAGCCATTCCAGCGCCGGTTTGTGTTCGTAATTTTTTAATTTTTTCCATATAATTGTTATAATTATTTTTTTATTTTTTTAGCCTCAATAATGGCATCCTTTACCGTATTTAAAATTAATTTAATTGTTTTAGTGGCATCATCATTTGCCGGAATAACATAATTTATATTTTGGGGATTGCCATTGGTATCGCAAACCGCGATTATTGGAATATTCTTCTTTTTAGCCTCGATAACAGCGGTTTTTTCTTCGTTAATATCCCAAACGAATAAAGCGTCGGGCAAACGATTCAAATTAGTCAGACCGCCGACTTTTAATTTTAATTTTGCCAAATCTTTATCAATATCAACTCTTTCTTTTTTAGTATATTTTTCCAATTTGCCGGCAGCTTTATCGCGAGTAAAGTCATTATATTTTTTAATAACTTTTTTAATCACCAAAAAATTAGTTAAACAGCCGCCCATCCATTTTTCATGCACATAAGGCATTTCACATTCTTTGGCTATTTTTTCAATCACTTTTTTTGCCTGAATTTTTGTGCCGACAAACATAATTATTTTGTCCTCAGATACTGATTTTTGCATAAAATCAAGCGCTTCTTTCAGCATTTTTCTTGATTTTACCAAATCAATAATATGCACGCCGTTGCGCGCGTCAAAGATAAACGGCGCGCATTTTGGATGCCATTTGCTGGTGCGATGCCCAAAATGCATGCCCGCTTTAAGCATCTGTTCAATTGTTGGAATTGTTGACATAATTTTTTCCTTTAGATCCATTTTCTTATTATTTAATAATTTGAACAATTAAATTATCAAGGAAAATAATAAGTAATTGGAAGTTAATTTTTAAATAAAAAACGGCTTTACGCCACATATATAAATTATAATATTTATTGATATTTGTCAATGATTAGAACTATAAAATATTTATGGTTATTTTTAATTTCTAATAATTTTTATATCATTAATATCCCTAATATCAATAATTCGCGACCCTTTAATATTTTTTGATTTCCCGGAATCAATTATTATATCAGGATTTACCAATAATTTTTTAAATTTTGTTAAAAAATCTTCATTATATTTTCGCCCGCTAATATTAAAACTGGTGGAAACCAACGGAATATTAAGCCTTGTTATTATCTTAATCAAAAAATCATTTTTTGGCAAACGAACTGCCAATGAATTATCTTTTCCATAAATTTCTTTTGGTAATTTTTCTCTGGCTTTTAAAATAAAAGCTGTCGGCCTTTTTCTGCGCGAATATTTTTTATCTTGCGCTAAACGGGTAGTCGGCGGCCAAATTGCCCTTATATACTGATCTTGTTTTTTAGAAACATAAACATAATCATGCAACATGCAATAACTTTTCACTAAAACCAACAAAGGACATTTTTTGTCTCTTTTTTTAATTTTATAAATTTTTTCAATCGCTTTTTTATTTGTGGCAATGCAATGCAAACCGTAAATTGTATCAGTCAGTAAAACAACCACCTTGCCTTGCTTTAATTCGTCCGCAATAAAATTAACATCCGTTTTTGTAAAATTATTTTTATTGATTTTTATTGTTTTCATTATTTTCCAGCGCTAAATGTACGTACAATATGTACGTACATTTTTTTTCAAAGTTTATCTTATTATTATTTTTGCGCCCTAAAACAAGCTCTTTAATTTCTTTAAAACATCAGGCAATAGCGGCAATAGCATGTTCGCGAATTTTAAAAAAAACGGCGCTAACGTTGATTGCGACAGCCAGTTTCCAAACAAAGTTTCTACCAAAGAATATCTGGATATTACATAAAGAAATAATCCGATTGAAAGCGAACCTGTTAAAAATCCTAAAATTAATCCGCCAAGACGGTTAAAGGTTTTTAAAAACGGAATGATAGATATTAAGTTAAAGGTTTTGTGAAGCATATAGAATAAAAAACCGACTAAGCGATTTATTAATGAAAATAAAATCACAAAAACCAAAACTTTCCCAAGATTATTATAACCAAAGAAAAAATTTTCAAGCCAGTAAGACACCGGTAAATACAAACGGCTTGCCAAAAAAGCCGCAGCTATCAAGCCGACAAAAGCTCCTAGCGTGCGGATAAGGCCGAAAAACAAACCGTAAAAAATAAAACCGGCTAATATTACAATTAAAATTACATCAATTAGAGGCAT
>JAGLLI010000061.1 GCA_023140595.1 Candidatus Parcubacteria bacterium | reverse complement strand
TTCGCTGCGTAATTTCTTGGCAACAATCATATATCGCAAAATTTCACTGCTTAAACGAAAATCCTGATTGATTTTGTTAATATTTTCACCAAGACAATTAAATTCCGTTAAAAAATAATAACCGTAATGAAAATGACTAATTGGGTAAGCAAATTTTTTCTTGCCCCATTCTTCCGAATAAGTAATGTCTCCTTTGTTGTCGGTAATAATTTTATGCGCGGTTTTTACCACATTTTTTGATTCTTCTTCTGAGTATTTATTGGAAATAATGAATAGCAACTCATAATGAGGAATTTCAGCTGATTTGTTTTTTGCCATAATATTTGCGGTTTTTAGTTAAGATTTAACAAATTATCTAAAAAGCCGTAATTAAATTTAAATAAAAAATCCCCAAGATATTCTCTAATTTTAGGGATTTTTTTTGAGAATACCTTTAGTTCTTTTGGTTTTAAGAACTGCTTATTTTTTTAAAGAAAATAAGCGCGGAAAAGGTTTTTAGTTGTTAAGAATATCCTAGCATAAAGCTAAAAAAAATGCAATTATGCTTTTTGTGCCCCCAGAGGGATTTGAACCCCCGACCATCTCCTTAAGAGGGAGCTGCTCTACCAACTGAGCTATAGGGGCAATTCAATTATCAATTTTCAATTACGAATTTATATACTAAAAAAATAATTCGTAATTCGTAATTTTTAATTGATAATTGATTGTGTGGCTGAGGAGAGACTTGAACTCTCGACCTTAGCGTTATGAGTGCTACGCTCTAACCAGCTGAGCTACCCAGCCAAATTAATTTTCAATTAAAAATTTTCAATTATAAATTTATATGCTAAAAAAATAATTCGTAATTTTTAATTGACAATTGATTATGTGCACCCGGTAGGACTCGAACCTACAACCCCTTGGTCCGAAGCCAAGTGCTCTATCCAGTTGAGCCACGGGTGCTTATAATTTTTAAAATCATTATTACAAAAAACTCCCTAAAGTAGGAGCTCAAGTATATACTAGCATAAACGATTATAATAATCAAGCGTCAAGTTTTTAACCTAAGTTTAAATACAATTTTTTTTGGACAACTATTGACTTTTGCGGCGTGGTATGATAGGGTTTTATGAAGTTTGGAAATGGTGATTTTAGACAGAAAAGGTGAGGGTTTTGCACCTTGAAAATTTGATAATAATGAAATAAAAAAAGCATGGGAGGCAAAAAATGATGGAAGCAATGATAGAAGCAATGAAAAACAAAATTGAAATTTTAATAATGCACGACAGACCAGGCGATGCTATAGCGTTGGCAAAAAAGACAAAAATAACAACCTTAAGTAACAATTTTGTTAAAAATGTGCTTTATAATCCAAAAACCAAATTTGGCTGCTGGGGTCTAAATTTTAATACAAAAATGAGGCTTTCTAAAATATTTGGATTTGATATTCCTGACGATATTTTACAGATGGAATACGCGGAATTGCTTGACGCGCCAAATAGATATTGGTCTGGTTGTATTCCTGCAACATTAGACTTAATTAAAAAAACAGGCAAATTACCGTCCAAAAAACTTGCAAAAGCTCGTTATGAACAAGAAATGCTTAATATTTATCAGTCGGGTTCAGAAATTAAGAATATGTTAGAACTCTGCAAAGTGACAGATGTTCCAATAAAAATTGATCAAAATATCGTTCAAGAAATTTTCAAACATATTATTGAGTTTGGAAAAATTGGACGACTTGAGAGAAAAGAAAAACTGCTTGGTCAAAAATGGAATCCCGATAAGTTTGATTGGGATGTTAATGCTATTGTTCAGGAGGGATATGTTAGTGCCTGTAAAGATACATACTATGATATTAACAATCTTATAGAGTTTAAAAAAAGAGTTGGAATTAAACCAACAAAAAAAATATTGTTAAAACTTTATGCAAGTATTATCCGCTATTCTTTAAAAAATACAAAACATCATGGTAGTCTTGATGGGGCAGAAAGAGTCATTAGATTCGTGGAACATTATAATCCTAAACAATTTCCAGAAGACGCGTTAAAAATAGTTGAAAATATTTTTCTAAATTATCGTCCACCGGAATTGTTTTTTGATTATTTGACATTTCAAAGATGTTTTCCCAATTTTAAACTCACAAAGAATTCTGAGCTAAGGAAAAAAATAGAGGAGAAATGTGAAGAAATAACCAAAAAAGAAAAAAACATTCGTGATACTATCTGGTATTTGCATACCGTTAAAAAGTGTCTTGGTTTTACTCCTCAGATTTCACCTGAATTTTTAAGCAGAATGCGAGAAATTTTGGAAGAAGATGACAGATATCAACTTCTTGAAGAGTTAGATGACATTTTTTCAAAGTAACTTTTTTTCGTTCATTTTTAAAGGAGGTGATACAACGCCCGCGATTTGACAATTAAAACTCAATCAAATTGCGGGTGTATTTTTTTTGTTAAATTATTTTAGTGTCCTCTGCCTGACAATTTCAAATAAAATTATCGCAGCGCTGGCTGAGGCGTTTAAAGAATCAATTTTGCCGTTCATAGGGATTTTTATTTTATTATCGGCGAATTCAAGCCATTCATTGCTTAAGCCTTCGTGTTCCGCGCCAACTACAAGCGCTAATGAATTTTTAAAATCACTGTCGCAATAAAGTTTATCAGCATTTGGCGTGGCCGCAAAAGTATTGATGTTTTTTTCTTTAAGCCATGAAAAAAGTTTTTTGTTTTTGCAAATCGCGATTTGGTTTGTAAAAACAGTGCCAAGGCTGGAGCGGATAACATTGGGGTTGAAAATATCGGTTTTTGATTCAGTGATAATTATTGCGTCAACTCCGGCGGCGTCAGCGCTTCGTAAAATCGCTCCGATATTTCCGGGTTTTTCAATTGCTTCAAGAATTAATAAAAACGGATTTTTGCTTAATTTGATATCTTTTAATTGAAAATTTTTGCTTTGCGCGATTGCCAAATATCCGTCAGGGCTTTCCCTGAAAGACACTTTGTTAAAAATCGCGTCAGCAAGGGAGTATTTTGCAGTATTTGAAAAATTATTAAGCTCTTTCCCGTAAATATTTTCCGAGAAAAATAATTCTTTAACGCGAATTCCTGACTTTATTGCTAAATCAATTTCTTTTTTACCTTCAATTATAAATAATTTTTCTTTTCTTCTATTATTGCTTTTTCGCAATTTATTAATTTCTTTGATTTTTATATTTTTAAAGCTGGTTATAATTTCCATATTTTTATTGATTTGATAATGGCTTTATTTTAACAAAAACACCGTTTTTAAGAGTCCAACGGTGTTTTTGTTTTCCGGCTTTCCCAAGATGGGCAAGCCGGAATTTTATCCCCATGCTCACTTTGCCGTTATACGGTAAAGTAAGAAGGGAATAAAAAGAGAAAAGAGGAGCTGCGCAGAAAAGTTTTTCTTCATTTTACCTACTATTTTCAGAGTTATTACCGGTTTCTGTGCCAATTTATCGGCACAGCCCCTTGCTTAGAGCCTTTTTTTCGGCTCTTTTTTAAAAAAGGACGGGTAAGCTGTTAATTTTAACAGCTAATTGCGGCTATTTTTATTCAGCCGACTTTTGGCTTATTAATTAAATAAAAATTTAATTAATAATAGCTAATAAGCTAATGTTAGCCTATTAATTATTATTAATCAAAAGTTTTAAATTTATATCATTATTCGCATGTCCCGCATTCGCAGTGGCGGGTCTCGCAAAGCGAGATGACCTATGTGAAAGAGCTGAAATTAGCTGAATTTATTTTGCTTAAATCAATAATATCAACTTGAATATAATGTTTTTTTGATTCGTCTTGGATAACTTCCAATGAATAAATTTGTTGATTGATTTTTTGTTCAAGTTGGGTTTTTTTAAATGAAGTATGCAGTAATGTTAGACTATAAGCGGTAATAATTACAATAAAAAAAGCAATGGACATACTAAGTAAAAGTCCAGCCCAGCTGAACTCCTGCTCCATTGCTTTCTTTTTTATGCTATTGTAATATTTCCAGCCGTTTTGATTAATATCAAAAAATTTTTCCGACTGAGAAATTTGTGTGTTAATATTCATTTTTGCTTTTTTTGTTTTTATTTTTGACTTAAGTCTACGCTGTTGTGGACTTATAATACTATAATAGCAAATATATTCTTGTTTGTCAATTGTGGATAAATCCGCAATTGTATCCATGAAGACGCATTGTGCAGAAAAGACGCATTGCAATCTGTCTCTACGATTTTAATTTCCTTTTTCCAGCAAATACATCATAAGCCTCTTTCGGGGTATAATCATAAAGAGTAATCGCGGATATCGCGTTAGCCATTCTTATTGATTCTTCCAGCGGTCTTTGGTAAATATTCCTGCCAACAGCACAGCCGCGTGTTCCGGATACGTGTATTTGTTCATAAAGATCATTAAAAAATTTCTTTTCAGGCTGTTTTGAGCCTCCAACGCAAATTACTCCAGCTCGTCCGGCGGCATTTATCACTTCTTTAAAAGTTTTGGTTCTTTGTTTGCCTTTTTTGTCTTTTGGGCAGATTATTTTAATAAAATCCGCTCCCAAGCAAAGCGCGACTCCAGCGCCGCCCGCGTTTAAATGAATATCTTCACCATTCAATACTGCTTCTCCGCGCATATAAACCCAAAGCACTGTTAATAAACCGTTTTGGTGGGCATCAAAAATCATGCGAGATGCTTGCTCAAACATAGCGGAACTATACCAGCTGCCGACATATAATGTATAGCCAACACCGACAATATTCGCCCCTGACTGTTTTTTAAATCTAACTACGTCTTCCACTTTCAGCCAGTTATTGCTAAAAGGATCTTTGTGTTTTGTTTGCAAAATATTTGTTTTGGAATTCATTTTAATTAAATAGGGGATTTGCGGATAATCACGGCCATATCTGCTGATTAATCCAAGCTGAGTGGCAAATACGCCAATGCGCGCCTTATCGGCGATTTTAAAATAATGTTCCGGATCAGCAACTTCCTCAGGAATTCCTTTTCCGTAAAAATCGTCATTTAAATGCTCCACTTTTTGATCACCGGCAAACATCATCATTTTTCCGGTTTTACGCGTGGCAAGGTTAAAGTTTTTTTGATATTCCCGCTCCTTTTCACGAGGAACGGATAAAGGGATGTACATATTTTATTTATGATTTAATTATAATGTTAATTAAGAAATTAACTAAATTATTTATAAATCCATATTCCGTCTTTTTTTGCTTTAGACATAATAGCGCTTTCTTTTTCAATATTTAAAAATTCTTTTGGCGTATAGCCGATTACATCCATTGAAATGGTGTCAGCTACATTAATTCTTTTTTTAGTAAGCCAGTCAATTCGTTTAAAAAAATTTTTATTTTTAAAATCAGGGGAAATTACCACTATATCCACATCGCTATATTTATTCGGCTTTCCGTAAGCGCGCGAACCATACAGTAAAACACCATCAATTTTTATTTTAGAATTAATAGTGTTAATATAATTATCAAGAATTTCTTTTTGATATTTTGTCAGTTTTATTTTAAATCCGTTTTTATTATTTTCTTTATCCATAAAAAGAATTCTTTAGATTTATTAAAATAATACTCAGCTATTTTTTTGTCAGCTGGAATATAGCTTTTTGCTAAAGGCAAATCAGGATATCTGGGCGTAATATAATACTTGTTTAGCGAGTAAATGAAATCAATTTGACTTTTGTCCATATCCTTTAAATCAGCGTATCTAATAAGACGCACTAAATCATGAATTGGCAATAATTCTTTGCCCTGGGCTATTACATACATTTTTAAAGATTTTTCAGTTGCTTGATGGCAATGCCAAACAATAGAAAGATGTGTCCATTTGTTAGCTTTTTTATCGTGTAAGCCAATATCGGCTATATTTAAATCAGCCTCAATATAAGGCAGCCATTTATTAATTTTCTTTTTCATAATTATATTATACTGTTAATTTGATAGATAGTAAATAGCAACGAATATTTTATTTATAATTAGTTAAATAATTAAACAAATGAAAAATAAAAAATTTAATTATAATAATTGGTAAATAATTATGCCTTCCTTTTTGTTTAAAAGTATGCCATAATAATAGAATAATCGCTAAAATTAAATAAAAATATGAATTATATAAAATCATTTTGGAAATATTATTTACCTAAAAGACCAAAATTAATTTTAACTATCATTTTGAGTTTATTTGTTTATTTTTGGCTGATAAATATTATCAACGAAATATCAGATCGTGATTTAAATTTTTCTTATTTGGGGGCACATAGAAGTGGTATCTATTTCATTTTTATAAAACCGGTTTTCGTTTACATATCTGGATTAATAATAATTAATAAAATTTAATGGCAATTTTAACAGTTGAAATTATTAAGCAAGCTGCGGAGCAAAAGGGATTTAATTTGCGCGATAAAGCTTTTGCGCCCCGAGATTTAGGATTGAAAGCCAATCGGTATGGTGCGTTTTCTGATTACTGCAACAATACAAAATCAAGCAAACATAACAAAAGAGAGATATTGACAGCAGTTGAATTTAATAAAGGCGGCAGACCAACAAAGTATAAATTACTAAAAATAAACATCATAACTATCCAATCAGACATCACGACAGTTAAAGCAGATGCAATTGTTAATCCGGCGAATGTTACTTTGCTCGGCGGCGGCGGTTGTGATGGGATGATTCATAAAGCGGCTGGTGCTGAATTATTAGATGAGTGTAAAAAGCTGGGTGGCTGTGAAAAAAGCGAAGCTAAAATTACTAAGGGCTACAATTTGCCTGCTAAATTTATAATCCACACTGTTGGGCCTGTATTTAGGCATGAAAATGGAAAAGAAAAAGAAATTTTGACAAGCTGTTATATAAATTCATTTAAGCTTGCTAAAAAGCACGGAATAAAGACAATCGTTTTTCCTTGTATTAGTACAGGCTGCTTTCATTTTCCGAAAGACGAAGCCGCGAAGATTGCCATAAGCGTCGCGAAGAAGTACATAAATAATTTTGAAAAAATTATTTTTGTTTGCTTTTTGGAGTTGGACCATAAAATATATAAAAAGATGTTGGGAAAGCCAGATGATAATACTCTTATGAGAAACGGTCGAACTTAATTTTAATTTCTATATATTTATTTACAAAATAAAACAAAAACCTATGAAAAACAAAAATTTACTTAAACAAAATTTATTAATTGCCGCGGCGATTGTCTTTTGCTGGATAGTCGGGTATTTTATTAATTATTATGACTATGCTAATTTATGGCATGTTTCTTTTCTGTTTATGCTTGTATATTTTCCATTAGTTTATATTCAATATAGACAGATAATAAAAAAGCAAGATACCAAAAAAATTAATAAAGTTGTTAACGGTACTATTTGGATTTATATTTTTATATTTTTATTACCGCTTTTAGATGCCTTGCTCTTTGAATTATATCTTTATTGTTATTATGATAACTTGCCGCTATATTTTTTCTTCATAGATTTCGGAATGTACGAAGTAAAAGAAATTATTAATTTAATTTTATTTGTAATGCCTTATGTAATCGTCATTGGTTTGCTGTGTTGGTCAATAAAAACAAATAAACAATTTAAGGAAGTATAAATTAATAGAAAAATAAAAAAAAGAACGCCTTGTTTTTGTATTTTTTTGGTTGAAAAAATAATTTTTATTAGCAATCATATTTATCATTATAATCAGATAAATCATAGTTCAAGACAATTATGTAAAACAAAAAATCAACCGTAGGAACAGGGCATTGCCCTGTTCCTACGGTTGATTTTTTGTTTTATAATCTCAATCCTTATACCTCAAATCAAGCCCCTTAGCCGCTTTTTTTTTGCAAGGCAGGTGAATGGTAAAAATAGAGCCTTTTCCTTCTTCCGACTCAACGCTGATATATCCGCCATGCGCTTCGGCAATCCAGAGGCAAATAGAAAGCCCTAGTCCTGTTCCGCCTTCCTGGCGGGATCTTGCTTTGTCAACTCTGTAAAATCTTTCAAAAATATAAGGCAAATCCTCTTTTGGGATGCCAATTCCGTTATCCTGAATATTAACTTTAACAAATTTACTATTGCCTTCTATCCAGATTTTTATTTTGCCTTTTTCTTCCGTATATTTAATGGCATTGCGTATAATATTTAATAATAGTTTCTCCAGTTTAGCTTCATCGCCAAGAATTTTAATATTTTTGGCGCCTCTTTTGTAGATTAGGCGAATTTTTTTCTGCTCTGCCAAGACTTGCAGAGATTGACCGGCGGCTTTAATTGATTTTTTTAAATCTATTTCTTCATAATGAAGAGTTTCGGTTTTGGCGTCAAAATTGGTTAATATGGCAAGGTCGGATAGGATGCCGGTCATTCTTTTTATTTCATTTAGGATTAAAGAGCAGGCATACGGAGTTTTGGTTTTTTTTATTTTAGCTTCGCGAATGTATAAATCAAGATTGCCCTGGATAACGGTAAGCGGCGTGCGCAGCTCATGCGATGCGTCGGCAATAAATTTTGATTTTAATTCAATCGCTTCTCTAAGTTTTTTATTTATATCATCAAGCTGTTTTGTTCTTGCGAAAACTTTTTTTTCCAAATTTTTATTTAATTCCTGCAATTTTTGCTTGGCGCGCGTAGCTTCGGTATTGTCCAGTGCTATTGAAATCGCGCCGTCAAGTTTTTTATCATCATCAAAAAGAGGCACGGCAATAATATTCAAATGCCTTGCATGCAAAGATTTTTTTTTATAAGCTAAATTTTCATAATAAAAAGGCTTGCCTCTTTCCAGCAGACCTTCGTAAAGCTCTTTTAATTTTTGATTGTTTTTTATTTCAGAAGTGTCAACAAGCTTTCTGTTGATTATGGGCATTTGCGGCTCATCCATTAATTCCATAGCCAATCTGTTGGCGGTAACAACAGCCCCGTCTTTATTGAGCGCGACAACGCTCACAGGAGCGCTATCCAAAATTCTTCTATTAAATTCATCCAGTTTTTTTGTTTTGCTGAATTTATCTATGATTGACATGTTATTTTTTATTGCGGCTTTTGTCTTGAATTTTATAGCCGACATCGCGCACGGTATGAATTAATTTTTTCTGAAAGCCGCTGTCAACTTTTTTTCTTAAATAGCTGATATAAACGTCAATCACATTGGACTCATCTGTAAAATTGTAACCCCAGATATGCTCCCCGATCATAGTGCGGGTGCATACATTCCCCGGCCGGCGCATCATATAGTCAAGCAGGCGGTATTCTTTGCTTGATAAATTAATTTCTTTGTCGTCGCGATAAACTTCATGTTTGGCAGGATCCAAAACCAAATTTCCAACTTTTAATTTTGTGCTTTTAACTGATTTTTCGCGTCTTAGCAAAGCGCGGATGCGGGCGACTAATTCGCCGAAAGCAAAAGGTTTTACAAGGTAATCATCAGCCCCCGCGTCCAGACCTTTTATTCTGTCCGCGACTGTGTCGCGCGCGGTCAGCATAATAATCGGAGTGTCAATTTTTCTCTCTCTAATTTGGCGGCAAGTTTCAATGCCGTCAATTTTGGGTATCATAATATCCAAAATAATCAAATCATAATTATTTATTTCCACTTTCCCCAAGGCTTCTTCGCCGTCATAAGCCGTATCAACCGTATAATGCTCCATTTCCAAGCCCCTTTTAATAAAACGAGTAATTTTAACCTCGTCTTCAACAACCAAAATAGTCATAAATTTTTTGCTTAGTATATTATGATTATACTATATTATAGTAAAATTAGAAATGGGTTAAATATATTAATTTACCGGCTTTGCCCTGCGCCAAATAATTTCAAAAATATCAGCCAGGCTGTCTTTTATTTTTTTATTTTCAATCACAACGCAAAGTGGCTGGCTGGGTACTATGACTAATGTTTTATTTGAAAATAGATAAAGCATAATTTTAAAATTGTTTAAAAATTTGCTTGTCCTTATTTTAATTTGGTGGTCGCGAATTACAAAATCGTCATAATAATGAGACGGCAAAACAGTTCTGGACATAATACCTAATTTTTTCTTTTCCGCCAGCAGTTCTTTCCAAAAATCAAAACCCAATTTTAAGGCTTGCTCAACATCCCCCTCAATGGTTAAAAGTTCATTTTTTTTCGGGTCTAATAACATAATTTCTTCCAAGGTTTTGCGCAATCCGCCCACTGTATCATAAACCTGAATACGGCTGCCTGCGGTTTGTTTTTCAAATAATGTCCGCAATTGCGGCATTAAAGCTTCAAGAAAATTCTTTTGCTCACGCAGTTGAAGTAATAATTTTTCCGGGCTTTTAACAAAATAATGTTTTCTTTTTTGTCTGATCTCAATGCCAATCAAATCATCGTCTGTCATTTTTTTAAGAATAGGATAAAGCGTTGTTCTTTTGATCTTTGCTTTATCTGAAATTTTTTGAATAATCAATGGTCCGTTTTCCAATAAAGCAAGATAAATTTTTGCTTTTTTAGGCGACAAGCCGATTTTAATTAAAAATTCTTCTTTAATCATATATCATTATAAATAATGACTGCAATTTGGTCATTATTTTTAATATTAACCATTATAATTTACCTTATTATAGTATAATATGATTTTCAGTTTGTCAAGTTGTTTGACAGTATTAGATAAAAATAGTGAAATCAAGATGTAAAAATGTTCTTTAATTTAAGCTATTTAAAAAAGGAGGTGAAAAAAATGAAAAAAAAGGCATTATCAACACGGCGTTTATTGGAAGATGAGGAAACTCATCTAACAAATTTAGATGGACAATTAGAAAATTATTATTCCGCAATGCGTAGGGCGGAAAAAAGAGAAGAAAAAAAGAGGAGGACGAGAAAAAAAACGAGAACGATTAAAAAATATCGTTCTTAAAAAACGGCGGACTAAAGTTTAGTTCGCCGTTGTTTTTTATTAAAAATTACAATAAAGCGTTTAAACGATTTTTAAAAAAATCCTCATGCGTTTTTTTAAATAATTTTGCCGTAAAATCATAATATTCATCAGCTTGTTTTTTTGTAATCATAATTCCGCCATCGTATAATTCTGTGTTGCGCGTCTTTCTCATCTGATTGCCGTAAATTAAAACATTTTCATTATTTAATATTTCTGAAATTTTTTCAATAATTTTTATATGATGACCATGTCTGCTACTCACTTTATAGCCATAACAGGCAATCAGGGCAATGCCTAATTTGATTAAAGCATTATAGGTAAATTGAAATTTAACCTCTTCTACGCCGGATTGCCTGGCAATATTCAAATCCTTACCCGCGGAATTCAAATATTTTTTTATCTGACTATCGCTAAAATCAAATTTTTTAAAATGCTTATTTTCAAATTTAATCATATAAGCTTAATATGTTTGTTTTTAAAAATATTTTTCAATAACGCGCTATTTTTTTTATTTTTAAATTCCGTTTCTGTCATATCAATAGTATTAATTTCCCTGTCAAATTGTTTTTGCAATTTAACTATTTCTTTTTGCGCTTCCAAAAAGTTATGCGAGCCGATTAACAGTAAATCTATATCGCTTTCGGCGCTTAATTTGTTTTTAACATAAGAGCCGAAAAGAACAGCGGTTTTCAATTTGTTAATTTTTTTTAAAGTTTGTTGCAATTGTTTTTCAATGCCAAAACTTTTCTGAATAATTTTTTTTAATTCAGATAAAAACAAATATTTTTTATTAATTTTATATAAGCTTAAATTTCCCTTTTTACGCTTTTCCAAAATCCCTTCTTTCTCCCATTCTGACAATTTCCTGGTTAAATTGCCGCGGTCAACACTGAATTTCTCTGCCATTTCATTAACATACATTTCTGTTCCCGTGTTTAATAAAAAATAGCTTAAAACTTTTTTAGTAATTTGCGAACGAAAGTTAATCATAAAAATTGATAAAATAATAGTAGTGTATATTATTACACTGATTAGTGTAAATTATAACACTAATAACCAAATGAATGCAAATTATTTTTCTTTAATCATATATCATTATAAATAATGACCGCAATTTGGTCATTATTTTTAATATTAACCATTATAATTTACCTTATTATAGTATAATATGATTTTCAGTTTGTCAAGTTGTTTGACAGTATTAAATAAAAGTAGTGAAATCAAGGTATTAAATACGCACCTTAAACAATTCAATAAAATATCAAGAAAGGGGGTTAAAATGAAAATAGAAAGTTTAAGAGAATTTCAGAAAACAAAAGTAATGCCGGCTGAATGGCTTAAAATTCCGAATCAAGCCAATGTGACTATAAACCGAGAATGCAATTTACGCTGTAAACATTGCGACCTTCCGCCTGAGTTTGAAGAAAGTGGAAAAGAGTTAAGTCCAGATGGCTGGAAAAAATTTGTTAATGATTTTGCCGTTATTAATAATAATCAAAAAAAAGTCATTGCCATTGCATCCAGAGAGCCGTTGTTTGACAAAGCGGTTAGGCAAAAGACGGCTGCTGTTTTGCAAGCCTCTCACAGGTTAAACAATGTATTTGCCGGTTTTGTTACTAACGGGCATTATTTGCCTGAATTTTTGCAAGAATATCCTGATATCAAAACGGATTATATGGACGTCAGCTTAGAGGGCGATGAACGGCTAAATGATAAAATTCGCGGACAAGGAAGTTTTAAAAAAGCAGTAGCCGGATTAAAATTAGCCATAGAAAAAAAATTGGCGCCAAAAATATTTTTAGCGTCCACAATGACAGATTTTAACACACAAGGGAATTCTATAACAAATTTTATTAATTTAGCCAATGGCTGGGGAGTGGAAAATTTTATTTTTCATACTTTAATTCCTGGACGATATGTTAAAAATGGACTGCAGATAAAAGATAAATTTTTTCTAAATTTAATTCCGCAATTTGAAAAAATGGCTAAAAAAATTGATGGGCAAATTGTGATTGATGCTTTTCCTCAATCATTTGATAATTTTGAAAATGTTATCGCTGAAATACTGCCGTCAATGGATTTATTTTTAGACGCAAGCGGATACTTGGTTGGGGAATGGAAAAACAGCAATAAATTATTTTTCCGTTTTTTTAATATTTTGTGGGCATTGATTGTGTTTTTCGTGGTAACGCCGGAAGGATTTATAATCACGCCGGTAAATTGGCGAAGTAAAAAATATTTATCAGAAAAGTTAGAGCATATTCAAGGCATAGTTAATTGGAAAAAAAATCCCAATAAAAAAGCAATTGAGAAATTGCTTAAGAAAATTCCTGAAAAATGTTTTGACAAACAATCTTTCATTTTTTGCCTTGGGCAGAATAATCGTTGTCCAATCTATCAATAACAAAAACAAAATTAGAGGAGGTGAAAAAAATGACAGAAAAAAATGATCAAGAAAAAATGGAGATGGGTTCACTGGCTGGCAGCAAAGGCGGTATTCGTAAGCCCGTAGAAGCAGCTTCAGGAGCAGGGAGCAAAGGTGGGGTTCGGAAGCCCAAGCACGAAGACGAAGACGAAAAAAAGAACGATTAAAAAATATCGTTCTTAAAAAACGGCGGACTGAAGTTTGGCAAAGCCTTACAATTGGAAATATAACGGTAAAAAGATATGTTACGTATTTAATAATTAGGACATAATTAGGCTACTAGCAATTTGTTTATTACAAAAAGATGAATAAAGGAGGTGAACAAAATGGGAAATCCTTTTACGATGATGGATAGTTACCATCAGAAGTATTGGCAAAACCACCACAAGGTAATTTCCAGTGATTACGCTAGGAACATGAGTAGTCACGATATCGACAAAATAACACACGACATAACAGAGGAGGACGAGAAAAAAAACGAGAACGGCTAAAAATGCCGTTCTCAAAAACGGTGGACTAAAGTTAGTCCACCGTTGTTTTTTTTGTTGATTTCTAATTCTAATGGAAAATTGAAACTTTCTATATATTTTTTAATGTGATAGACTGAAAATATATAAAAAATTTTAAAATTTTTATGATTTCAAAATTTGCGAAAGGCAAAGTAAGCGTTTTTATAGATGCCTCAAATATTTATCACTCTTATAAAAGACTAAAATGGAAAGTAGATTTTAGTAAATTTTTGAATTATTTAAAGCAAGAATTGGATTTGCGAGAAATTTATTACTATACTGCCAGAGATTTAAGTTTTGTTAAGCAAACAAAATTTCTTGCTTTTTTAGAAAAAATCGGTTATAAAGTTAGAAGTAAAAATATTAAATTTATTAAAAGCAAAAACAAGGGAATAGAAAAAGAAGGTTTTTATAAGGGCAATTTGGACGTTGAGCTGACAATGGATATTCTGGAAACAAAAGATAAATATGATACTTTAATTTTAATTAGCGGGGATAGTGATTTTGAACCGTTGTTGCAGTTAATGAAAAAAAGGCATAAAAAGAAATGCTTGGTTATTGCCACAAAACATAATATTTCTATTGAATTAATTAAATGCGCGAAATATATTAATTTAAATAAGCTTAAAAAATATATTCAAAAAATATAAACCCACGCTGGAAAGCGTGGGCTTTATTCCCGCATTCCGCAAAAACAGAACCGAGATGTTTTGTATTTACATAATAGCATATTTAAAAATTATGTCAATATAAATTTTAAATTATAAATAAATCATAAATTCAATATGTCTTTATCAATAGCAATCGTAGGACTTCCCAATGTCGGCAAGTCCACTCTGTTTAACGCTTTGACTAATAAAAAAGTTGAGGCTTCAAATTATCCTTTTTGCACGATTGATCCCAATGTCGGCGTAGTCAAAGTGCCTGACGAACGTTTGGAAAAATTGGCGAAAATTTCAAAATCAAAAAAAATAGTCCCGACAATAATTGAATTTGTTGACATTGCCGGGCTGGTTCGCGGTGCGTCTAAGGGCGAGGGATTGGGAAATAAATTTTTAGCCAATATCCGCGAGTGCGACGCGATTTGCGAAGTCGTGCGCAATTTTAAGGATGAAAATATAACTCATGTAAACGGTAAAATTGATCCGAATGAAGATAAAGAAACAATTAATACAGAACTTGTTATGGCTGATATGGAAACGGTTGAAAAAAGAATTTTAAAAACAACAAAAGAAGCAAGAGGCGGAGACAAGGAAGCGATTAAATTTTTAAGCCTTTTGGAAAAAATCAAAAATTTATTAGACAAAGGAAAAGGCGCGCGCGAATTGGATTTGGATGATGATGAAAAAGTTTTAATAAAAACTTTAAATCTTTTAAGCATAAAACCGATTATTTATGTTTTAAATGGCGAAGAGGAAAATTTAAAAATTAATGATGGCGAGATTATAAAACTTAATATTAAACTGGAAGAAGAGATTGCCGCTTTGAACGAAGAGGAACAAAAGGAGTATATCCGGGAATTGGGCTTGGAGCAAAGCGGTCTTGATAAGCTTATCGGAGCTTCGTATAAACTGCTTGAGCTTATTACCTTTTTAACCACAGGACAAGAAGAAACAAAAGCCTGGACAGTAAGAAGCGGAGCCAAAGCGTCTCAAGCCGCAGGCGTAATTCATACTGATTTTGAAAAAGGCTTTATCCGCGCCGAAATTATTAATTGGCAAGAATTTTTGGAATCTGGCAGTGAAGCGTCCGCGCGCGAGCGCGGTTTAATCCGCACGGAAGGCAAAGAATATATTATGCAAGACGGCGATGTCTGCCATTTTTTGTTTAATTAAAATTTTAGCATTAAAATCCGTATTATAAAAATTTAATATGGGTTTTTTAATTTGTAAAAATGAAAGAAATTTTTTTATTAAGCGTAATAATAAATACAGGGCCTGAAATATTTAATTAACTAAATCAAAATTTATGAAATCAAAAAAATACATTGTTGGCGCGGCAGCGTTCGTGCTAATTTTAACAGCAGGAATTACTTCAGCTTCAGCCTATCAAGGCGACTATTCCAAGGCTGGTCCGAATTGTACGCCGGAACGGCACGATATAATGGATACGGCGTTTGAAAATAATGATTATGGCGCTTGGAAAAATCAAATGGCAGGACGAGGCAGGGTAACGCAAGTTATTAATCAGGATAACTTTGCCGATTTTGCCAAGGCGCATAAATTGGGGCAAAGCGGAGATATTGACGGAGCCAACGCAATCAGGGCGGAATTGGGATTAAGAGGCAGTAATGGCGAAAGGATGGGTGCCGGACATAGGGGCGGCAATGGCGAAAGAAGCGGACAAAAATCAGGACAAGGACAAAAAAACGGAGGAGGCAATTATGGAAGCTTAAATCAGCAATAATTAAAGAAGCGCTGGATTGATTAAGATTGATAAATACAAAAATAAAATAAACCCCGCCATTCGCGAATGGCGGGGTTTATTTTATTTTTAATGATATTTTTTTTAACTATGGCAGAAAATGCTTGATTTATGTATAATATAAATAGTTGAGTGTATAAAATTATTTGGAGTTTATTTTGTGAGGATATTTATTTTTTTTGATAAAAAAAATTGCCACAGTCCGTTGTTTCACGAACTGTGGCAGATTAAAAGAGGGGGTTTATATTTTGAAGTTATTAGACTATACTTTTATTTTTGTGTACTTTGGTAAAATAATCCAGCCGCCAATAGTACAAAGAGCTAATCCTAGAAAAATCGTAATCGCTCCCTCCAAGATACCTATACCTCTTACCATTAAAGCGCCACTAATAGCGACAGAAGATCCGAGAGAAATCAAAACAAAAACGAGTATTCCTAAAAATGTTTTTTCTGTTTTTTTATTCATTATTTCCTCCTTAAATTATTTTTGATTTAAATTTTTATTTGTTAATTATAATATAGGGTACAAATTAATATTATAACATAGCATATAATTAAAACTATGTCAAGTATTTTAATTTTATTTTTAATTTTTTATTTAATTTTAGCCAAAATTCGCTTAGACTGGGCGGTTATGTTTTTTTTGTTTGCTTTGCCAAGCTATCAAATAAGATTTGATTGTTTTGGCGTTCCCGCTACTTTGCTTGAGGCAATGATTTTAATATCTTTTGCTGTTTGGCTTTTTAAAAATTATAAAAAAATAATTAATAACGTAAAAATAAAGTTAAAAAATCCCCACTTCGCTAAAGCTACGCTGGGCAAGCCGACATCCGGCAGATATCCCTTTGATATTGAAATAGTTTTAATGCTTTTAAT
>JAGLLI010000060.1 GCA_023140595.1 Candidatus Parcubacteria bacterium | reverse complement strand
ATATTTTGCTTTAAGCAAAGTTATTTACATAATATCATTTACACAATATATTTTACACCCTCCAACCTGCCCCAAAATATAATTGATCATCACACCATAATGATTAAGGATGCTTTAAACAGCATCTAAAAAAGCTTATTGAAAGCAACAATAGCTCATTCGTTTATTTACGAATGAGCTATTTTTTATATTTAACAAACAGTTGCATTTTGCTAAAATATCTAGTATTATTTAAATACTGGCAATATTAATTGCCTTTTTATTATACTATTATGAAACAACCCATTCTAAGCATTCTTATTCCGACTTACAATCGCGCTCGCCTGATTACTAAAACACTGGACAGCATTACCAGTCAAATTAATAATAAGACAATTAATGATATTGAAATTGTTATTACTAATGACGGATCAAAAGACGATACTGAAAAAATAATCGAATCATATCAAAAAAATAATCCGTGCAATATAGTTTATTTCAAAAATGAAAAAAATCTCGGTTTTGACAAAAATCTAATAAACACAGTTAACAAAGCTCAAGGGAAATACTGCTGGTTTATCGGTGATGACGACTTGCTATATAACAATGTCTTATCAGGAATTATTAAAAAGTTAAAAGACAACGAAAAAAACAAATTTCTAATGCTTAACTATTCTCGAATGGACACAAAAACCGAAAAAATTATTGTTAAAAAAATGATTGAATTTGACAGTAAAAAGTTTGGCAATATTAACAACTTCTTTTTTAAAGCTTCCTATAGCTCAAAATTTCCAAACATGGGAATGAATCTGATATATCTGTCAATTTTTATTTTTAATCGTGAACACTGGCTTAAATATGTAAACAATTGCAAAAAATACATTGGGATTAATTTTATACATACTTTTATTTTTCTTCACATGCTTGCCAAAAAAGATACAAAGATAACCTATATAGGCCAGCCTTCGGTGATTTATCGATCTGGCAATGCTCGTGACTGGGGTAATGACATTTGGTTGTCTTATCACGCTAAATTATTACCTGTAGCAAAAAGTTTGAGATTATCTAAAATTAAAATATATAAATTACAATTTAAATATTTTACAAAATATATTAAATCAAAAATATCTATTCCAATAAAAAAATTTATACTAAAATATTTTAAAATATGACAAAAAAAATTAAAGTTAAAAATTCCATAATTAAAAAACCAATACTTTTAATCTCTAAAATTTTATTAAAAATACTTCAGATAATCAGCCAAATAATTAAAAAAATTTCTATTTTTTTAATTACCGTAAATAATTATTTAAAACAGAATGAATGCGAAAAATATAAGGATTGCGTTTTGTTAAACAAATTAAAATCGCGACAGCCGCCATGCGCTGATAGAAATTTGGAATATCCGTGGATGATTAAAAATATCAATATCACAAAAGGGGAACTGCTTGATGTCGGCTCTACCGCCTGCGATCTTTTATATGAACTGCTTCCTGAAACGATTGAAATCAACGGTATAAATCTAAATAAACAAACCGCGAAAAATAATAAAATAAAACTTTCTCAAGGCGACATAAGAAATACCGGCTACCAAAATGATTATTTTGATTGCATTACTTGCATTTCCACTTTGGAACATATTGGCGTTAGCGGCAGATACAATAGCGATAACGATCATGACGGCGATATCAAAGCAATGCAAGAGATGAAAAGGATATTAAAACCCGGCGGAATTTTATTAGTTACAGTCCCGTACGGAACAAAAGATGTTCTGCCGATAAACAAACTATATAATAAAAATAGAATAGAAAAATTGTTTAATGGCTACGATATAGTAGAACAAAAATTTTCAAAATTCAATCAAAAATTTAATTTATGGCTTGAAACACGCGAAGAAGAAGCTGCTAAAACAAATATGCTAAAAGACAGATGGTACGCGATTGCGTTTATTAAAGCTAAAAAAAATATAACGTAAAAAATCTTATGGCAACATTATCAATTATTATCCCCGTTTTTAATGAAGAAAAAACCATTGAAAAAATATTAAAAAAAATAGAGGCTGTCCAGCTTGGCGATATTACAAAAGAAATTATAATTATTGATGATTTTTCCACTGATAATACTAGAAAAATTTTAAACAAGCTAAATCATAAATATAAAATTTTTTTTCAGGATAAAAATTATGGCAAAGGCGCGGCCGTAAGGCGCGGTTTTAGGGAGGCCAACGGCGATATTATTTTAATTCAAGACGCGGATCTGGAATATGATCCGAAAAATTATAATGAATTAATCAAACCCATAATCAAAGAAGAAGCTCAAGTTGTTTACGGTTCTCGCTTTTCCGGCGGCCAAACCCGCCGAGTTTTATTTTTCTGGCATTCTTTGGGCAATAAACTTTTAACAGGATTCTCTAATATGCTGACTAATTTAACCTTAACCGATATGGAAGTCTGCTATAAAGTTTTTTGCAGGGAAGCAATTGATAAAATCTATCCGAAACTGACTGCTAATCGCTTTGGGATTGAGCCGGAAATCACCGCCTTGGTTGCTAAAAATAAATTTCGTATTTATGAAGTCGGAATTACTTATCACGGCCGCACTTACGAGGAAGGCAAAAAAATAAATTGGAAGGATGGCTTAGCCGCTATCTGGCATATAATTAAATTTAATTTATAAAATAAACTATGAATTTAACTAACGCGTTAATGCACGCTAATTTTCTTAAAAAAAAGCCTTTGGTAATTATAAAGGTCGCTAATGGTTATTTTAGGGGGCTGGTTCTAAAAAAACCGGTGTTAAGAACAGTTGATTTTGCCATTACTAACCTTTGCAATTCTAAATGCAAAATGTGTTCAGCTCGCCTGCTTTACCGGCATGAAGATAGAAAAATATTAAACCCGGATGAAATTGTGTCTGCCTTTCTTGAAGCTAGCAGACTGGGAGCTATGCACATTAATTTAACCGGCGGCGAGCCATTTATGCGCCCCTTGGATGAACTGGTTTATATAATTAAAAACATAAAACCAAGGCGCCACCTGATTTCTCTGGTTACTAATTCGCTCTTGGCTACTAAAGACAGGCTTGAAAAACTTAAAAAGGCCGGTCTGGATACAATCCAGCTTAGTATTGAAAGCTTGACCCCCGAAATCCATGACGATATCAGGGGCGTGCCTGGAAACTTTGATAAAGTTATGGCTGCCTATGAATATTCCAAGGAATTAGGCTTTTTGATTTGCTTAAGCACGGTAATTACACATACTAATTTTGATGAAATAAAAAAAATAATCGCCTTTTCACAAAAAGATAGAACCAAAGGCGTATTTGTTTTGCTTAATCCGATTTCAGCTTCAGGGGCGATGGTTGGCAATACACAGCTCAAATTAACGTCTGACGATTTAGATAAATATAACCGGCTTCTTGAAATTAGCAATGTGCGCGCTGATACCATTGTTAATTTTTCCGGCCAAAGCGGCTGTCCGGCCGGCAAAGAAAGAATCCATATTACCGCCTATGGCGATGTTATCACTTGCCCGCATGTACAAATTAGCTATGGAAACGTCAGAAAAAAACCTCTTAAAAAAATTTGGAAAAAAATGTATAATTTTCCCTATTTGCAAAAATACAGCCCGGTCTGCAAACATGCTTTTGATCAAGCTTACTATGATAAATTTTTAAAGCCTATTGAAAACACTAAAAGGCCGCCTATAAAAGTTGAGGCGCATCCAAGCTTAAAAAATGAAATAAAATAATTTATGCGCAACGTTTCTTTTGGTGAAAAAAACAGAGCCTGGTTTGATAATATACTTTTTTATTTACGCTCTAGGCATATCATAAAAAAAATTAAAAAAATCCCGGGACATTTGTCAATTATTGATATAGGCTGCGGCTACAATCCTAAGCTTCTTGTGAAAATATCGCAAGTTGCTTCATTTAAAAAAGCGTTTGGCATTGATCTGTCAATAAATAATAACTTTTCCAACAAAAAAATAAAATTAATAGAATCAAGTATGGAAAAAAAACTGCCATTGCAAGATAGCTCATTTAACATAGTCTTGTCAACCGCCGTTATTGAACATCTGAATAACTACGAATTAGCCTTAAAAGAAATCTATCGCATTCTTAAATCCGGCGGCTATCTTTTTCTTACCACGCCTTCACCTCAAGCTAAACCAATTTTGGAATTTCTGGCTTTCAAGTTAAAAATAATTGACGACCTGGAAATAAAAGACCACAAAAGATATTTTTCTTCTCAACAGCTAAAAAATATTTTATCTCAAATCGGTTATAAAAAAATTATTATAAAGAAATTGCAGATGGGTTTGAATAATTTATTTATCTGCCAAAAATAATTATGCTAAACCTGCTTTATTTTATTGAATCACTTTTTTTTATTTATATCTCATGGCTTAGCGGCTGGCTGGTTATTGCTTGGCTAAAAATTTCCTTTAAATCCAAAATAAAAAAATTCTCCTACCCGCTTATTCTTGGGTATGGAATTTTAGGCAATCTGGGACTTATTCTATCTCTTCTGGCAATTTATAAAAGCTATTATGTTTATTTATATTTTTTTCTAATCATTGCTCTGGGCAGAAAAAAATTTTTAAAACATATTAAATTTCTAATATCTAAAAAAATTTTAATTGAATTAAATTTATTCTTTAAAAATTTTTTCAAGGACTGCGCGATTTTAAAAATTATAATTTTATTCTGGCTCTTTGCCTATTTGACTATCGCCTTTACGCCATGGTCCATGGGTTTTGACGGCTTGGCTTATCACCTTCCATTTGCCGTGGAAACAGTGGAAAGCGGCTCTATCTCTTTTCCGGTAAAAAATAGCCTTAGCTACGGACATTTACCGCTTTTTACTGAAATTTTTTACGGTCTATCTATTTTAATTTTTAAAAATTTTATTGTTCTTAAAATAATCCAGTTTTCCGCCTTTATTTTGCTAGCGCTAGTTTTGGCTGACTTTAGCCTTAAATATCTAAAAAATAAAAAATTTACCTTTTTATTCCTCGTTCTCATGTTAGCCAATATGCCTCTGGTAAAATCCAGCTTGGGCGGCGGCTTTATTGATATTTTTACTTTCCTTTTCGGAATAACCAGCGTAATTATTATTATAGAATTATTATTGAGCCGAAAAACAAAAAATGAAGAAAAAAAATTGCTAATAACTTCCGGAGCGCTTCTTGGCTTGGCTTTAAGCACAAAATATCTGGCTTTATTTTTTGTTTTAATTAATTACGGCTTTCTTTTTTTCTTTTGCTTTTCCAAAAAAATGAATATAAAAAATATTTTAAAAAATATTTTATTTTATTCATTGCCAGCGGCTCTCTTATGCGGATTTTGGTATATCAAAAATTTAATCTACACCGGTGATCCATTTTTTCCAATATTTTCAGAAGCTTCTACTCTAAAGCAAGCTATTGAACATTTTGTGCTAGAAAGAAAAATTCTTAATTTTTTTGCGTTTCCTTTTGCCTTTTGGGGCATAGATTCAATCTTAAAACTTCCCTATGCCCTGCTTAACGCTTTTTATTTTGCAAGCATTTATCTAATGGGGCTATTTTTAATTTTTAAGCAAAAAATAACTAAACTGGAAATAATTTTATTTATTTTTATTCAGTCATATTTAGGCTTGCTGTTTTATTGGTCCCACCAAATACGCTTTGCCATACCTGCTTTGATTATATCTAGTTTATTGCTGATTTTCTTGCTTGAAAAAACAATTAATTTTACTGTTAACAAATATAAAATTAATATTAGTTTGGCTGACAAAATTATTAATAGAATGACTTGCTTTATATCTATTATTTTACTGCTAGCCAGTCTCAACGTCTTTGCGGGTAATTTTTCCTGTATTCAGTCTTCAAAAAATACTGTTTGTATGGCCAAGACAGCCGGCAGCACAATTTACGCGGTCAATTACATTAATCAAAATATCAAAAACGAAAAAATTATTGAATATTGGAATCCGTTTTATAAATTTTCATTGAATAATAATAATCAATTTCAGAATAATTTTTGCCTTAATGATTTACAAAATAATAACTCAGGAGAAACAATAAAAAAATGCTTTAAAAACAATGATATTAAATATCTGCTTGACGACACAAACAGCAAGCAATCTAATGCAAATTTTCCAAACATTAACAACGCTAAATACAAAATTGCTGTTACTGAATTTTTTATCAAAAAGGCGGATATTATTTACGAATATTTTGATGAGCCAAGAGATTCTTATATAAGATTATATAAACTTAAATAATATGCTCACAATATTCACAATCCCAAAACCTTTTACGGAACAGCATATCAAAACGATTCAACGCAATGCTATTCAAGGCTGGCTAAAATTTAATAACTGCGAAGTAATACTAGCAGGAAACGACAACGGCGTAAAAGAAACAGCGCAAGAATTTAAAATCAAACACATCCCAGAAATAAAATGCAATGAATTTGGAACGCCCCTTCTTAGCTCCGCTTTTGCTTTGGTAAAAAAACACAGCAAAAACAATTTATTATGCTATATCAATGCTGATATAATTTTATTAAACAATATTTCAGACGCGATAAAAATCTTGCCTGAAAAAAATTTCCTAGCCGTTGGCAGAAGGATTGATTTGGATATTAAAAAAGAAATTAATTTTAAAAACAATAATTGGCAAAATAATCTTAATGAAAAAATAAAAAACAACGGCACATTGCATTTTTTTGCAGGAATAGACTATTTTATTTTTAATCGCGATTCATTTAACAACCTACCGCCTTTCGCGGTCGGAAGGATTGGCTGGGACAACTGGATGATACTGGAGGCTAGAAGAAAAAAAAATAAAATTATTGATATGACATCCGCGATAACAGCGGTTCATCAAAACCATGATTATCCAAACTTCAACAAGGGTAGGGAAAGAAAAAATAATCCTGAAGCTAAAAAAAATAAATCTTATATTAAAAATTCAGCTCAAGCCTTTACGATTGAAGACGCAAACTGGAAAATAGATAATAATAAACTTAAAAAAAAATGGCTTTACAAGTGGCCACTCTACAAAAGATATATCAAACTTTTTTTAAAAAACAATAAAATTAATTTTTTAAAAAATTAATTATTTGCCTTGTCCTGTTTTTCCAAGTATACCTTTTAATGTCTTCTCGGGCTTGCCTTGAAATTTTTTTACCAAAATCCTCATATTCAAATATAAATTCAATTTTCTTCGCTAAATCGCCAAAATCACCGGGCGCGCAAAAAACGCAATTTTTATTATTTAAAATTTCTCTTATACTCGGCAAATTAGACGCAATAATAGACCTACACGCCGCCATATATTCAAAAATTTTTAACGGAGTCATAAAATAACGATAATGCGCTTTGTCAGGAAACGGCATTAAAAGAATGTCAGACGCTTTTTGCCACAAAGCTAAATCTGTTTGCGCGCGCCTATTAATAAATTCACAACGCTCAGCCACTCCAATATCTTTTGCAAAATTTTCATAATACGCGATATCTTTTTCATTGCCGCCGACAGCAACAAAAAAAATATTTTTATTATTTAACTTCTTTAAAGCTTGCAAAATTTCATCAATTCCCTTATCAACTCCCATGGTTCTAAAACTGCCGGTGTATAATAATATTTTTTTATTACTAATTTTTCTTCTTAGTCCCTCGTTAATATCCAGCTTTTTAATCGCTTCCTTCTTGGAAATATCAATATTAAAAATTTCCAAATTCACGCCGTTTGGAGAAACTAAAATATTTTTTTCAAACCCGCGCTTAACAAATTCTTTTTTAATATAATTATTAGTCGTTATAATATAACCGCATTTGCGCAAACACATTAAAGCTATTTTCTTTTTTTTGCCAAACCAATCATGGCATTCATAAACCGTTTTTACACCGCGTAAATTAAAAAGCCAGACCAATTCCGGATTTCTTGTATAAACAAGAATATTTTTATCAAACTTTTTAAAAGCTAACTTTAAAAAAAACCACAAACTTTGCAAATATACCGATTTTTTCAATAACAGCTTGTCATATTTAATAAAATCAAAACTTTTTATGTATTTTATTTTAAAATTTTCTTTTAAATTATAAAAATCAAAAGTATTTTTTTTGATTAAATTTTCTCTTGTCGGCGCCCACAACTCAACTTCAACTCCTGCCGCGCTGAACTCCTCGCACATTTTACAAATCTGATAACCATGTGCTTTTTCTGTTGGAATGCGGGCGTTTACTATATATAGTAATTTCATAACAAAAATAATTAATTTTTTTTCTCTAAAACAAAAAAATGATGATAAGGCGATTCAAAACAAATATAATCCCTTAATATTGTATAGCCTGAATTTTTTATTGACTTCTTAATTTTTAACAAAGGAAAATCTCGCTTTCCGATCTCCCAATAATGCTGTCTGTCAAATTTATGTTTCATTGGCGAGAGATTGAATTTATGCTGCCATCTTATTTTTCTAAAATAAGGCAGTCTCAAAGAAAAAGCAAAATGCCTTCCCCAATGAGGCAAACTTATTAAAACATATTTTTGGCTTACTCGTTGCATTTCTTTTAGGCTTTTTTCAAATTTTTCAAAAGGCAAATGTTCCAGCACTTCAAAAGCGCATACCAAATCAAACGCGTTATCAGGCAAAGGCATCTCGTCAACACTGCCGACAATATCCGGCTTTAAATCATCGGCAATATCCAAACTTGCGTATTTAATATCCGTATTGTCAGTTAAATAACGGTCAACAGTCCCGTCGCCAACGCCAACCTCCAGCACGCTTGTCGGCTTGCATTTTATGATTTCATTAATTTGATGCCAATAACTGCACCATTTTTCTATCGCGCAATATTTTTGAAAATTATAAGCTAATCTATTAACTTGCTTCTTCATTTTATATAATCTATAATATTTATTATTAATTTTTCCAAATTATGATTTTTAATAACAGCATTTTTTAATTCTCTGATAATTATATTTTTTTCATCGCTTTTAACATTCATAATATGCTTAATTTTTTCAGCCAGCTCCTTTTCATCTTCATTATTTAAAATTAATAAATTTTTATATTTTCCAAATAAATTTTCAAATGTTTTATTCAAAACAAGCGCGGGAACCTCGCTTGCCATTGATTCCAAAACCGCCTTGTCCATTCCTCCTGTTGGACATAAATTTACGCTTAAATCACTTTCATTATATATTTTATTTACATTTTTATTAGGAACACTGCCTTTAAATTCAATATAATTTTCTAAATTATCTTTTTTAACAAGCTGTTTTATTTTCTCTGAATATTCAATATCCTTTAACCTTGCCGGACTGCCGATTAAATCAACTTTGATATTTTTTATATTATTTTCATTAACCAAAATATTCAATGCGCGCGCGAGCAACTCTTGATTTTTTATTTTACTAATCCTCCCTACATAAATAATTTTAAATTTATTAGTTTTGCGTTTTAAATTTTTATTCTTAAATTTGCTTATATCAATACCATGCCCAATAATTTTTATTTTTTTGCTTTCAAGCCGCGCGCTCTCTTTTGAGGCAGTAAAAATATTATCAACAAACTTTTCCGCGACTTTAAGTTCCCATGATATATGTCCATGCGCATACCACAGGCCAACTTTTTTTTGCCGCATCTGCCAAAACAATCCTCCAAGCAAAACATAAACAGAATTCATATGAACAAACACAGAATCATAATCATTTTTATATTTAAAAATATATTTATAAAAATTAAAAAAATACGACAATTTAGCAATTCCCTGATTCATGATTTTTACCCCTCGTAGCTTCAGCGAAGTGGGGCATGATTCATGATTCCTTTTTTCTTTACCAAGCGACAAAACCCTAACATTATCCGGCAAATCATACTCGCCTTTATATAAGCATATAACAGTAACTTGCTCGCAATTTTTCGCAAACTCAGCAATCCAAAAATGAAAAAACCCAAGCAAATCATCATTTATATCAACTTTTTGCGTACAAATTAGTAGTTTCATAATTTTTATAATTCTCAGCTAAAAACCCCAACCACCGCGTTTATAATTCTTTTCTTAATAACGGCTAAGGGACGAACACTGTTTACATTGCAAACCGCGCAGTTTAAATCTTTAAAACGCCCCAGTTCATGTTCGCTTAAATAATTCATTCTTTTCTCGCTGTTATATATTTTTTCTAAAT
>JAGLLI010000006.1 GCA_023140595.1 Candidatus Parcubacteria bacterium | reverse complement strand
CTATCGTCCTGTTTGTGCTTTCGTGGATATCATGCATATATTCCTTTTGCTTGCCGCTGAGATCATCCCTAAGCACCAATTCGCTCATCCATTTAATGCCTGTCATTGGCGTCTTTAGCTGATGAGAGGCAAGTGATACAAATTCCGATTTCATCCGATCAATTTCCCGCTCGCGAGTGGCATCCCTAAATACCACCACGCAACCGATAATTTTACCTTTCTTGTTTTTAAGGGGAACAGCGCTGTCCGCTACCGGTATATTATTGCCTTGTTTGGAAATTAGCATGGTTCGCCTAGGCATTGACTGGGCTTTTCCTGTTGCCATGGCCTGGATTATAAAATCGCTGTTTTCCTTCTGCTGATCAGATTCAAGAACAAATCGTAAAATTTTAGAATATTTTTGATTAAGCGCTTCTTTTTCCGAATATCCGCATAATTGGCTGGCAACGGGATTAATAAGTATAATCCGCGAATTATTATCTACCACAAAAACCCCGTCGCCGATGCTTTGTATAATAGTTTCAATCTTGCTTTTCTCTCGGCTAATTTGCTCTGTCTTGGATCTTATCTCTTTAATGTTCCGTTTGTGCTCGGTAACATCCATTATTACAATTGAAAAAAAATTTTTGCCCTGGCTCTCAAAAACATCTCCGGAAAAAATACAATTCAATATTTCACCTGCATTAGCGCGTATTTTTAAATCCAAATTTCGTATGCATTCCTTTTTTTTCAAGACATCCATTATTTTTTTTTGTTTTTTCCGGTCATCAAATAAACCAATATCTGTAATAGCCTTGCCGATAATGTCAGATTCTTTATATCGCAACATGTTTAAAAACGCGGTATTAATTTCAATAAATTTTTTGCTTGGCAATTCAATAATTGCCATAGGCACAGGATTGTTTGTGAACAGCATATTATATTTTTGCAAACATCCCTCTTTTTCCTTATAAAAATCCTTTGCAATGTCGTCGCGTAAATCGCATAGATTATTTTTTTCCGATTGATTCATTGTGTTAGCTTTATTTATTACTTTATTAATATATCTTCTTTTTATTTTATCATTTTTTTTACTAATTTACAATTCCTTGCAAAATTTACATTCCTATGGTAATATCAACAAAGTAATAAACTAATAATAGATTTTGCTAATATTATGAAAAAAGATATTCACCCAAAATACAATGACAAATCCGCGGTAATATGCGCTTGCGGCAATTCTTTTAGTGTAGGTTCAACTTTAGATGAAATTAAAACCGAGCTTTGCTCGGCTTGCCATCCTTTTTACACAGGCAAACAAAAACTGGTTGATACCGCGAGAAGGGTTGAAAAATTCCAGGCTAAAATTGCCGGCGTGAAAAAAATTGCCGGCGTGAAAAAAGGTAAAACAGCTAAAAGAGCGGCTAAAGCGGCAACAAAAGCGGCAAAAACAGTAAAAGTAGCAAAAGCCGCGAAAACAGTAAAGCCGGCAAAGGCAAAAATAACCGCAACCTCTGACGCTAAAAAAACAGCGAGCAAGAAAAAAGAAGAAAAAAAGAAAATCGCAAAAAAAACTGACAAAAAATAACTATTTTAAAACGGTTATTTTTTGTTAACCTGGGTTTTAAA
>JAGLLI010000059.1 GCA_023140595.1 Candidatus Parcubacteria bacterium | reverse complement strand
AATTTTAGCCTTTTAGCCAAGTCAATAAAAGATTTTTCATCTTCTTTTTGCAGATATTTTAAAAGTTTCCGCCTTTCGCTGACCTTTTTTAATAAACCGCGGCGTGAAGAATGGTCATGCTTGTGCTGTTTTAAATGTCCTGATAATTCATCAATTTCCGCGCTTAAAATCGCGATTTGCACTTGTGAAGATCCTGTATCGTTTTTATGGATCTTAAATTTGTTAATGATTTTTTGTTTGGCTTTTTTGTCTAACATCTGTTTTTTTGCCTCTAACCGAGATATGCCAAGTTTATGCCATATCCAAGAAAGGGTTGAAATTAAAATAATTAAATCTAGGCTAACAGTAACATAAATATATAAAAAATGCAAGCGCTTGACTACAATCAATTAATTTGGTATATTACATTTGTTGCCGAAGTCGGCAATTTTATTTTACGCGCCCATAGTTCAACGGATAGAACACCAGCCTTCTAAGCTGGTTATGGGGGTTCGATTCCCTCTGGGCGCACATTATTTTTTATTGACAATATTAAAACAAAAATTTATAGTATAAATAATATTACAGTAAATTTATGCATATTATCAATTTATTGGAAATTATATTTTTGCTTGTCTTGGTTTTTTGGTTTTTCTTTTTTATAGCGCAGGCTTACAATATCATATTTAAAGGTTATGCTCCGTTTATTTCCACTAAAAAAAGCTTAATCAAAAAAATAATTGACAATATTGAATTAAAAAATAACGCCGTTATCTGTGAATTGGGCTGCGGGCGAGCCGGATTTTTGCATTTTATGCGAAAGAAGTTTCCAAATTCAAAAATAATCGGCTATGAATACGCGCTACTGCCGTTTTTCTTGGCAAAAGTCCAAAATTGGTTTAAAAAAAGCAATCTTGATATTAGAAGAAATGATATATTTAAAGTTGATTTAAGCAAAACTGATTTGGTATATTGTTTTTTAAGCGTAAAAATGATGAAGCTGCTTAAGGATAAATTTTTAAAAGAATTAAAGCCGGGAGCGCAAATTGTCAGCTATCAATTCAGATTGCCGGAATTTGAACCGATAAAAGTTGTTACAGGAGATAAGCCTAGCGAAAAAATATATTTTTATAAAATTAAATAAATTAATTTTAATTATGGTGGCTATAGTTCAACGGTTAGAACATCGGCTTGTGGTGCCGATGATGAGGGTTCGATTCCCTCTAGCCACCCAATCTATTTAAGTTTGTAAAACTTTGACAAAAAAATCAGCGTAGGAACAGGGCATCGCCCTGTTCCTACGCTGATTTTTTTATTTCAATTTCATTCCAAACTTTTTTTAACACGGTTTTAACATCCTTTAGCATTGTTTCCATCTCAATTGATGAAATATCAAATTTACTGCCATATTCCATGTCGTTTCTTTTTCCGCCAATTTTTTTTAGACGAAGATATACAGGTTTCATTTCCTCATCTTCTAATGTTATCCATATAGTGGAAATTGCGCTTTCATGATGCCCCAAACCCCTGCTTGTTCTGTAGCCGCGCATTGCCAGCATAATTTCACATAAAATTCTAAATGAACTATACAATTCAGAGTATGCGGTAATATATACGCTTTCGTCATTATTATTGTTTTTTAATAATTTTTCAGCAGTTTTAACACGTCTTGAAACAAGACCGCATCTGTTTACGAAGTAGTCAAAAGTAAAATCTTCTTTTTTTATTTTTCCGACTTTTTCAAGTCTAATCAGATTTTCTGATTTCATTTATGTCGCCTTTTAGTAAAATAATTTTTCTGCTAAATATATTATTTATAAAATCATTTTTTATATCAATTTTATTTAACACTTCTTCTTTACTGTAAATATGATAATTAATATTTCTATTAATTTCAAGTTCAAGTTTTGTTATATGTTCTATGATTGTATTTTTATTCTCTTCCCCGACCATAAATAAATCTATGTCGCTACTGCCTGTAAATTTATCAGTCGCAAAAGACCCAAAAATAAAAGCGATTTTCACAGAATCAACTTCTTTTAATAAAGTTTTTAAACGAGCTTCAATTCCGATTGTTTTTGAAATAATGCTTTTAATTTCATCATAAAGTTGATAATCTTTGTTTAGCCAAAAAAAACGCATATTGCCAATACGTTCATCGCAAAAAATACCTTCTCGTATAAAATTTTCAATATATTTTTGATACGCTGAGGACTCCTTACCTAAAATTTTTGCAATTTCGGCTAAATAATATTTTTTATCAGGATTAAGAAACATCAAATTCAATATCTCGCCTTTTCCATTTTTTAAAAAATTTAGCATAAAAATATTAATAAATATTTAATACTTGATATAATTATACATGATATATATAATTTGTCAATGTGGTTATATGATTTGTATATATACTTATATAGTTTATATAACTTTTATGCTTTTATTATAACATTAAATTAGGTTTTTAAAAATTTAAAATTTATAAAATAATTAATCTAGTCTAGGTATTTTAGCTAGTCCAGAACCTTTATAATTCAATTTTAATTATGGTGGCTATAGTTCAACGGTTAGAACATCGGCTTGTGGTGCCGATGATGAGGGTTTGATTCCCTCTAGCCACCCTGACGCTAATATTAGTAAAAAAACAAGGCCGGAGATGGTCTTGTTTTGTTTTTATAAATTTAATTATTTTGCGTCGTCCGTGTTTGCAGAATTATTAAAAAAATTTCAATAAACTTGTATCTACATTCAAGTTTTGACTATGAAAAATTATTTCTTTTCCTTTTTTAGATTTATGGGCGGTGTGATATAAGAAGTATTTGATTTTATCTTGAGCTTTAACCCAGTTATATATATTTTCAATTTCTGGTGTATTATCATATGAAATTATCCAACAAATATTTTTTATTTGTTTTATGGCGTCGGAAACAGCTTTATGTTCTCCGTCTTTATAATAATTCATATACAAGGAAGCTCCTTTTAAATAATATGGTGGATCAAAATAAAAAATTGTTTTACTATTATTCGATTCCTTTTGTATTTTTTCAATAAGTTTTAGTGCATCTAAATTGAAAAGTTTAATGTTTTTTTTATGTCTAGCTATCACTTTAATTCTATTGGTCAATTTTTCTTTATTAAAACGACAATCTAATTTATATTTTCCTTCTTGCTTTAATCCGCCAATTAGGCCAGCCGTTAATATTCCTGATATATTTGTGCGGTTAAGAAAAAAAGTTGAAAAGCCTAAATCAATCAATTTCGCGCTATCTTTGTTTTTTTGTATTTCTTTAGCTTTACTCCAATTTTCTAAATTAATGTCCGTATCCATTATTAAATTGCATAATTTTTTTGTATCATTTAAAACTGAATGCCACAAAGCATAAACAGAGCGGTCAAAATCATTTATTGTTATTCTTTCTACTTTTTTTTCTAATAATAAATATAAAGCCACTGAAGCACCTCCTGCATAAGGCTCTATGTAATGGCCATTTATTTTATTATCTAAACAAATTTTTGCAATAAATTTAGATAGTTTGTTTTTACCACCTGGGTATCTTAAGGGTGAGTAAAACATAGTTTATAATTTATTTAAGTCAAGTGATTTTAATAAATCGTTTTCTTCTTGCAGTAAAAATTCTAATAATGGAATTAAATTATCACACAAAGATTGAGCTGTTGCAGGAACCGCGCCTACATTATAATTATGTATTATTTGGTGAGGATTTTCTAAATCAAAATCACTAAAGGCTTTTCTTTTTCCAGTATTGCTTATCAATTCTGTAAATTTTGTTTTTAATATATCAAAGTCTGTATACTTCTTTTTGTTTCCTTGCTTATCGCAGAACGCTTTTTTAAAAAAATCATATTCAGATATTTTTTTTGAATTATATACAGTATTTTCAACGACAAATTTCAAGGCACATTCAAAAGATACTCTTGTTAAAGCCGTTTTGGCATTGGAAAAATTTATTTCATTTAAATTATAGCATTCATTCATTAATTTTGTTAGAGGACGAGGAATTTGTTTTCTTTCAAAATGAGGTTTAACTTTTGTAGATTTTCTTTTTAGGGTTGGCGTGTTAATATTTGTCTGACTGGTGGTGCCTTGACTGGTATTTTCAATATTTGTTTTTGTTGAAGACTTTAGATTTTTTTTATAAACATCAAAACCAAAATCTTTTAAATCCGATAGTTTAAAATTTACATCGTCAATATCTTTATGAGTTGTATTTGGATTATTTATTAAATATTCTACAAGAGCAGAAACATATTTTGAAAATTTATCCTTATCGTGCACTTTAATTTTATAAGAAGGTTTTTTCTTAAACTTATAACCACATTTTTCTCTTTCCTTGAAAAGCCTTTCAAAAATAATTGTTTTACCTCCAGTCTTTCCTCGCCCTCTTCTTAAAAGCTTTTTTAAGTCATCACCTTTTATTTTTACTGCTTCATAATAAAAACTTGCCAATTTTACTAATTCGCTTGGATTTGAATCAATTTCTTTCATCGATTCAATTGAATTTCCAGATGAATACAATTTATACACTTCAAGAGCTTTGGCGATTCTATCCCATTCCTTAAAAAGATTAGCGGTATGTTCTTGAATGATTCTTTTTTCTAAATCTTGCTTATTTTTGTAAATTAATACTGGTAACTTTTCGAAATTTAGCTTTGATAAATTTAATCCATATTTAACGGGTGTCTGTAAGGATTTTACAGCGGCGCATCTTCTATTCCCGTCCTTTACTAAGTATTTATTACCTTGCTTTAATACCCATAAAGGTCTATCAGCATAAAATTCTTTTACTGTTGTTATGCTTTTAGCAATTTCTTCACCTGATTCAGTAAATAGTAAATATTCAATCAAATCTTCTTCTTTTTCGCTTCCAGTATATAATTCAGCAAATCTAGGATTATTTATATCAAGCACTAAGTCGTTTAGATTTTTATGTGTAATTTCCATTTTATTTAATATTTATGTTACTCATTAATCTTATTTTAACACTCTGGTAAATTAAGTCAATAAAATTTCGCTAATCTAAAATAAATATAAATTTTTTCTAAAAAGTTTTACATTGAAAAACTGTAAATAATTATTACTATATTTTTTAATTGTAAAAATAATTGATACAAATTAGGGTATTGACAATGTATCTCAAATGAGATACAATAGATGTATAATTATTAAGCATTCAAACATATGAATAAATCAGCTATGATTAGAGCCCGAGTAGAGGAAAAACTTAAAATTGATGTTGGCAGGGTTTTTAATAATCTTGGGCTTACAACAACCGAAGCCATTACTCTTTTTTATAAGCAAATCAAGCTTCATAATGGCCTGCCTTTTAGCGTAAAAATTCCAAATAAGACAACCAAGAAGGTATTTGATGAAACAGACAAAAAAAAGAATTTGCTTAAGTCCAAAAACTCTAAAGAGCTGTTTGCTAATCTCGAAATATAATGCTTGAAGTATATTTTCATAAACAATTTAAAAAAGATATCAAGAACTGCAAAAAAGAAAGCAGGGATATGGAGAGGATTATGGCCGTAATGGAAAAGCTGGTTAATGAGAAGAAATTAGATCCAAAGTATAAACTGCATAAATTGATCGGCAATTATAAGGATAGATATGAGTGCCATATAAATCCTGATTGGTTATTGATATTTAAGAGAAGTAAAGATTATATCGTATTTGAAAGAACAGGAAGCCACTCTAAATTATTTAAGTAAAGAACATAGAAATTAAAAAAACAGCTAATTTAACAAAAATAGTCGTTTTTTTTGTTGTTAAACCCTCGAATAAAAAAAATACACAAATAAAAATATAAATTAATATAATATTAACAACTTTTTAACACAACAATAATTAAATAATATTATAATATAAATATAATTTATTTATAATATTATTATATGAAACTCAAAAAAGTTGTTTTTATATCATTAGGATTAATAGTGTTGTTTTGTTTTAGTTTTTCCGCTGTTTTGGCTGCTGAATTTAAATTTGCCAAGGAGGGCGGAAATATTACTGTTAGTTCGGGAGAGGCAGTAAAGAATTTATACGCGGCCGGGAATATTATTTCAATTGACGGCGAAGTGCAAAAAGATTTATATGCCGCAGGAAATATAGTTACGGTCGGCGGCAGTGTTGAGGATAATGTTTGCGCGGCCGGCGGAACCGTTGTAATCAAAAATAATGTTGGGGGAAATGTTCACGCTGCTGGAGGCAGTATCGTTATTGAAGGAAATATAGCGGAAGATTTATTTCTGGCTGGCGGAAATATATTAATATCAAAATCCGCGTCTGTTAAAGGCGATCTTATCATTGGAGGAGGAACAGTTGATATACAATGTCCGGTTGCGGGAAACGTTCTTATCGGAGGCGGCGAGGTAACTATTAATAACAAAGTAGGAGGCTTTGTTAAAATAAAAGCTGAGAAAATAAGGATAGGAGAATCAGCGGAAATTGAAAAAGATTTAAAATATACTTCTCCGGAAGAGGCTGAAATTCATGAAAACGCGAAAATCGCGGGCGCGATTGATTTTAGCCAAAAACCAATTAAGGGCGTTAGCAAGCCGTACGCAACCGGAGCGATTTTTGAAATCTTGTCAGTTTTGTTTTTCTTGAAAATTTTAATTTCCATGGCAACCGGTCTTGTGTTGATTTACTTTTTCAAAAATATTATAAAAACGGCAGCGACAGAGGGCATGGACAATGTATGGGGTAGTTTAGGCCTGGGGTTTGCTGTTCTTATTTTAACTCCTGTTGTAGGAATTATTTTAGCCGTTACCCTGATTGGCGTTTATCTTACCGGACTGCTTTCCGTGGCGTATGTTTTGCTTGTAATGCTATCTTCTGTTATCGCGAATATAATTTTTGGAAGCTGGCTGATTAAGGTTACTAAGAAAAAAAATACTTACTCAATACGTTGGCAGGAAGTAGTGGTTGGCGTGATTGTTTTAAAAATTATTTGGCTCGTTCCTTTTGTCGGTTGGTTAATCTGTTTCATTTTCATGCTAATTAGCCTTGGAGCAATGTCAAAGTTAATTCAAAAATCAATAACTAAAGCGCAGCTTGTTTAGAAATTTCGCATCTTTACTAGGTGAGAAAAATCATAAGAATTTTTTTCGTATAGTCTCTTTAACGCGAGAAAATGACACTGATTATACAGTCTCCATAAAAAACGAAAAAGAGCCTGCAAGTTGTTTAACCTGCAGGCTCTTATTATTAAAAGGAACTAATGGCAATTAACCGTTGCCAACTTTCGGGGTGATAACTATTGTATCACCGTCGTTAAGTCCGGAACGCATTTTGAACATACCTTTAACATCTTCACCATTCACAGTTATGGTGGCACCTGTGTCGGGTTTAATGTTTGCGGCGTCAAGGGCATCTCTGAGCCGCATTCTGTCTTCAAACTTTACATCTTTGACTTCTCCGCCTTGAGTTGCTACTTTTACTGCCATGATTTTTCTCCTTTTCTGTTTTTAACTAAAAAATTAATAAAAATTAACTGGTTATTGCATTACGATAGTCATGGTTTTTAAGTCAAAGCTAATTCTTTTGTAATAAGGCTCGTTCTTAAGCCATTTTTTGAGCTGAGAAGCTATTAAAGCTCCAATCGTAAAGCCTATATATACAATAGCTTTGGCCGTGCAGGGTAATTCAGCCACCTCTTCATCGGGAAAAAGCCACTTTTTATAGAATTCAACATCTTCCAGTTGGGATGGCCTTATAGTGTAAATTTGGACTATTTCTCCTCCTATTCTCCCGTCAATATAAAGCGGGACTTCAACATTATAACGGACATGGGACCAGATTTTCTGCCTGGCTTCCATGGTGTCAACGCCTGAAATCACCACACCGGAAAGCGGCTGTTTGTTAAAAAACTCAGGTACAGTGTTAACAATACAGTCAGTAAATTCAAGCACTACTTCTTTGCAGGCCTCAACTTTTTTCTTGTCAATACTGGTTTTTTTAAAAACTTGGCTTGGCAGATTATGAGCCTCTACCAAATCTCCATCAATTATGGTTAAGTTTTCACAACCCATTTTTGCCAATACCATGGCCGTCGGACTGCCAATACCACCGCAGCCTATAAGGCTTACTGGGAATACTATCATATTCGGGTCTAATATATCAAGCTGTCTTAGGTATTCCATGCATCCCTCCTTATTTAAATTCTGTCGCGTCCTCTTTGGGGAAATTTTCCATTCTAATAATTGTCTCTCCTGTATTATCAATATTACTTTCATATGCTTGCCTGCTAACAGGAACAACACCCGTAACGGTAGATTCAAATATGACTTTCTGTTTAATTTCGTCCTGACATTCACTAATTAATTTTGTTTGCAATGGCGGAGCAACTACATACACAGGCACTTCTATAGCCAAATGAAAAGGTTTAAATAAATCAAGGCGACACCTATAGTCTCCCGCTTTGTTAATTACAAAGCTAATCATAAAGTCATTCATATAACCCGCAATAGTGTCTATATCTTCGGGGGAAAAAAATGTAGGCATATCAACATGAGAATGCCATTGAAATTTCAATGTAGACGGATCTTTGCCTTGAACGACCAAATCGTAGACGTATTTATTCAATGCCTTTGGGTCAATTTCTACATTACGTTCTGTGGCTTTTTGCTTAAGAATAATCACATCACTAACCCAAAAATCATTTCCGCGACACTCAACATTACCAATGCCATTAACTTCATGGGTGCAAAGATCAACATAACACTGTATTTTCTGCAAAATCATAAGCGGTATATAAATTTTTGGAAACGGTCTGATTGTCTCCGAAATATCCAGTAACTTGGCGCTATGTTTATTTCTTTGTTTTGTGTTAAGTCTCATTTAACTCCTCCTCCATTTTGTTACCCCTCCTGGATTATCTCCGGCGGGCGATTGCATTGCCTTTAGGATATGGATTAAAGCAATATTATATTCTTTTCTATTTAATGCGTTAAAAATCGCGCTATACATATTGCCCCAGCAAAAATTACCGCTTTCAGCATATGGATGGTAATAATTATTGGGGTGTGTACTGCAAAGATTACGAATGAATATAGAGTTATCACGCATATTGACTTCAATAGAAAATTTGCCGATTTCATATCGTCCCATGTTATAGTTGATATAAATTATGTCCGTAAAAACTTTCAGAATTTCATTTTCAATTTTAATTGTTATAACTTTTGGGAGTGATAAAATTCGGTCAAATTCTCCAAGGCAATCTCTGTCTGTTTGTCCTTTCTTTTGTTCATAGCCTTTTTCACAAATTGACAGCTTTTTTTGGGAGTCAGCCAGTTTTTTTTGGGTTTGGCTTACTTTTTGTCCTAATTTTGAAAGATCAGAGCGGTATGTTTTTACTATTTTTTGCAATTGGTTCTTCTGTAATTCCAGTTCGGACGAAAAATAATCAACCCACAACCGCTTTGATTCATCAAGATAATTTTGCGCGTTTGTGATACAAACATTTGCCTTTCTTTTGTTTTCTTCATATTGCAAATCTTTTTTCTTTTTTTCTGAATAAATTTCATCAGTCATGTTAAGTTTTTTAAGCTTGTCTTTTGTATAGTCGGAAAGAGCAAAACCACAAAGCATTTCGTATATTTTTTTTTGCATTATTTTTATAAAAAATGCGATTTCATTTAAAATCCAAACTATTAGCTGCCAAAATTTAATGATAAGCCGTACTACAATTTCAACAAACATTATCACGATATATGGCGGTAGCATAATAAGAAAAAATGGGTAAAACCATAATTTATCCCAAGGTAGCGCGAAAACACTGCCACTGTCCTTAAGCGCGCCAATACCGCAGTTAATAGTCATGCCAATTGAAAAACAAAGCCAATATAATACACCAAACCACGTCCAAAAAGTTTTCCACGTCGCTCCTTTTATTATGAATTCAGTATATTCAGCTTCGCCATCTACAAATTTTTTGATTTCATCATAGTTTGAAGAGTAAAATTTTCTGAAATCGTTGCCTATTTCGCCTATTTCGCCAATGCTTTTACGATAACCCTTGATATGTACATTTGTTTTTGCTGATTTTTTTATGAGACTTGCGGCTCTCATTAGCTTAGTCTCTTGCGCCTTGTTTTCATCAACAGCGGCAATAGCCTCATATAGATTATTATGAAAATCCATTGGAGCTTTATGATCAGAGCCAAAAGTTACCGGACCAATTAATAATCCAAATATCAGTATAATAGCGCAAATTATTAACCCCACCTCAATATATCCTTCTAAAAAATTCTTAAAGTTCATTTTTGACCTCCATGCAATAATTTAGTTGTTAAAAATCACCCTGGAAAAAATTTCCAGGAAACATTTAACCATAGCAGAAAAAAAATGTTTTGTAAAGCTAAAAAAATGTATTGTTATCTACAAATAAAAATCGGACCATTTAAAAATTAAAATCGGAATTTTTTGCTAATTTTTGGTTAATCACCCATACTATTAGATTAATTAATTTTTTTAAGTTTCCTCTATAATATTATTAGAGGTTATTAAGTTGATTTATTATTAATAACCCTATATAATCTTACATAAGTTAAAATATAAGAAAAATATAGCAATTGATTGGATTCAAATAAAAATATTAAAGGAGGCCAACATGGAAAAACCAAAGTGGGTAAAAAGACTAGAGATTAAAATTTTGGACATTGCCGGAATTGCTACAACCTATGATAAATTCTGGGTATATCTAAACGGTTATTGCAAAAATTTGAAAATCTCCGTCGAAATTTTAGAACAAGAAAAATAGAAAGAATATGTTGTATTTCTTGCACAAAAAACAGATGAAGTCAGGAGGCTAAATTCATTGCGAATATTAAAAATAAAAAAAGAAGAACTTAACAATATATTTTAACACTTTTATCAGGTCGCGCTACTGCAGTAGCGCGGCTTCTTTCTTTTGATAAACAAAATTAATTGACTACACCTGTCATAGTGTTAAAATAAAAATAGAAATATTATCATATAATCAATTCAGAACAAATGAAACAAGAAGAAGCTTTTCAATTATTAAAACTGGGCGCTAATGTTTTTTTGACCGGTCCTGCCGGAAGCGGGAAGACTTTTCTTTTAAATAAATATATCAGTTATTTAAAAGAAAACAAAATTAGCGTGGCGGTTACGGCTTCAACCGGCATCGCGGCCACGCATATTGGCGGCATAACAATTCATTCCTGGTGCGGAATGGGAATCGCCAAGCAACTGAGCAAGGCTGAGTTTAAAACCATTTTAAATAAAAGATATTTAAAAAACAGGATGCTAAAAACAAAAGTGCTGATTATTGACGAGATATCAATGCTTGACTCAGACAGGCTGGATTTGGTTAATAATATTTGCATGTCATTTAAAAGCAGCCTCGTGCCTTTCGGCGGAATTCAAGTTATTTTTTGCGGTGATTTTTTTCAATTGCCTCCGGTTAACGGCAAAGAAGAAAATAACGAATACGCTTTTAAGGCAAGCGCTTGGAATGAATCTTGTTTGAGTGTTTGCTATTTAAATGAACAGCACAGGCATAGCGATAAAAAATTTATCAAAGTTTTAAATAGCATCAGAAACAACAAAATAGATAAAGATACTTTGATAACATTAAAATCAAGGCTTAACCAGCCGGTTTGCGGAAACATTACTCCGACAAAATTGTTTACCAACAATAAAGACGTTAACGCCATAAATGATTTTGAATTGGCAAAAATAAAACAAAGCGAAGCAGTCTATCAGATGCAATCGTCTTATAAAAAAGGGCGAAAGCAATTGGTGGATTTTTTAATGAAAAATTGCATGGCGCCCCAAAGGCTTGTTTTAAAAAAAGGGGCTGTGGTAATGTTTGTAAAAAATAAATTCAGCGAGTCCGGTTTTGCCCATTACGTCAACGGCACGCTTGGAAAAATTATCGGCTTTAGCGAGTTTGATAATTATCCGATTGTTGAAACTAACGACGACAGGCAAGTTATCGCTTGCCCAAGAGAGTGGACGGTTGAGGAGGGCGATGAAGTGGTTGCCAAAATAAGCCAAGTGCCTTTGCGGCTGGCATGGGCGATTACGGTTCACAAAAGCCAGGGCATGAGCCTTGATGAAATGATTGTTGATTTGCGGGATGCTTTTGATTATGGAATGGGCTATGTTGCCCTGTCAAGGGTAAGATCGCTTAGTGGAATGGAATTATTAGGCTTGAATAAAATGTCTTTGCAAGTCAACCCTGAAATCGTGGAAAAGGACAAAGAATATATCAAGCAATCAGAAGAAGATTTAAAAAATTTGCAAAAAATAAGCAAGCAAGAAATTCAAAAACGGCAAAAAGAATATTTAAAGGCTATATCAGGTAGGGAGAAAAATGATTTGTTTGATGAGATGTTTTGATGATGAGTATAATTAAATTTTGCTTTTCTGCTTTTTGCAAATTCTATTTAATTGTCTTCCAAATATATTTAAATATATTTTTTTGCAGGCAGACAATTGCTTTGTCTTTAATAATTACAGCCATTAAATTTGTAAATGAGATTAAAATTAATTTATCTCCCACAATCAGCTGGTCAGTGGCAAATTTAAAATCATTTGGCAACAATTTGCTTTTTACAAATTTATTATATTTTTTTATTTTTAACCGTTCGGAAGATTTATCTGATTTTTCCACCAAATTATAAAGCTTGCCTCCGTTTTTATATAACTTCATCAATATTTCATGATTCTCTTCAAAGTTCAGCAAGTTAAACAGATTTTGCGGAGAAAAATATGAATAAATATTTTTGTGTGTTTCAACTGCTTCGCTATATATTTTTTTAATTTCAAGCCGTCCCTCATAAAAACTTATTTTAGGTTTTTTAAAAGAGTTTGAATATAAAGATTTAAGTTCAGGAATTATTGCTTCAATGGTTCTTTTTTTATTTTCCAGTATTTTAATTATCTTTTCAGGGTTTTCAGGAGAATAATAAATCGTTTTATTGCGCACTGTTTTATAAATTAATCCTTTGTTTAAAATTTCCGCGATGTATTGATAAATTGTTGTTCTTTTTATATTGGATTTTTTGGCAATGTCAGATATTGTCCCTTTGCCAATAGCAAGAATAGCAAGATAAATTTGGATTTCCTTGTCTTTTAAATCCAATTTTTTTAATTTTTTATTTAACTCGTTCATAAATAAAATCTAGCATTAACCAAAAGATATGTCAACATTTTCGTCAACATTTTTTATAAAGTTTAAAATTTTTGGCTTATTTTAAATAAATATATAATATAATATTCAAATAACTTGACATATTGTTTGATTATTGTAAAATATTATATTTATAGCTTGCTCTTTAAAAAATATGGTTCTTTAAATAGTTTTATGGGTAATCTAATAAATTTTCAGTATTTTCATTAAACACCACACACGCACTTGTCATTCTAGGGGCGCGAAGCGCAACCTAGAATCCAGGAGAGCGAGAAATAAATAAACGCTTAACAGATAAACACAGTATGTGCATCTTACTCCTGGATCCCGGATATTTTTATTTCTACCCCAAGGGCACTTCCGTTGAGCGCGCTGTCGCTCCAATAAAAATTCCAGGATGACAGAAGAGCGAGTGCCCACAAAATTGTTTAAAGAGCCAAAAATAATAATCATAAAAAGGAGGAAAAAATGTTTATATTGCCGAATAACAAGGATGAGAGATTTTTGATAGCGGAAAAATATATTGATTTTTGCGGTAACAATCAAAAACACAAAATAGGTTCATTGTTGCTTACCATAGGTTGTATTTGGTTAGCTTTAGGCGCACCCACTTTAATCATTTTAACTAAAGGTGCTAGTTCTGCTTTTGTTTTTTTGTTTTGGATAATTCCTGCTTTTATTCTTGGTTTTACCGGCTGTCATATTCAAGATTTAGCAAAAGATGACTTTATGAATCAAAATCATGATTTACTCCAATATAAAAATGATTTTCTTGATACAAGTGATTTTGAAAGTGTTGTTAAAGAATACAAACAACACCAAATCAAACAAGAAGGGCTTTCTCTGCCGAAAAATCAAAATCTGTCTATTCCTAAAAAAATTTTATCTCTTATCACAAAAGCCGGGTTTACGAAAGAAATAAATTTAAAAAGCTTTCCCGAATATAAAAAAATATATGCGGAATTGTCAGAAACAGAGGAGAAGGCGTGGAAAGACGGAATAGAAATGGAATTTCTGTCGCTTGCCGTACATCCATCTGTTTATAAAGACCCGATAAATTATCTAGATAAAATTTGCGGCGTATACGCAAACGCGAAAAATACGTTTGCGATCGCTGTTGTTAAAATAGACACAACATTTGACAGACATCACGCAATCGCTGATGTTGGGGCGAGCTTGTGTTTGAGAAAAAAACCTCATTTTCGGCTTTACAAAGTAAGGTTAAATGAAAAAACTGTAAAAAAAATTATTTTTGCTATTCGGCAAAGCAGTCCAGCCGTATTTAGCAAAGAAGCAAAATGGGAATATGCCGCTCCACAATTGTTTAGTTTTGGCTTTTTTCTTGTAACGTTTTTTATCACCAAATTAATAGGAATAGACCTAGATGCATTATTGATCCCATGGTTAACCGAACATTTTGGATCATTTATGATCCCCCTTATGTTGTTTGTTGCAATTACTTTTTCATTGCCAATCATGGTGATAAGAAGAAATCGAGGAAAAATTTTACATCTAAGATTGCTGGTTAAGAAATTTTTTAAAATTTAAGCTCAATTTTTATTGTAAAAATTTTTTAAAAAATATAAATAACCATATCCCAGAATTTGTAAAAGTTCTGGGATTTTTTTTATTATAAAAAATATGTTATAATATTGACACAACAAATCTATTAGTATAAGATTTGCTTAAATAAGATTAAACAAAAATATGCTACAAAATTTATTTAAATCCTTGGGTCGGGAAAATCCTGTACAAATTAAGGAAAAATATAATATTCCCAGTGAGTTAAAATTAAATATTCGCTTAACAAAAAAAGGGTATTTTGTGCTTACTTCGCCGGAGTTGCCGGGATTGATTACTCAGGCGCATAATACTAAAGAACTGCTGGATATGTTTAATGACGCTGTGCTGACTTATTTTGATGTGCCGAAAAACGAGGCAAATATAATATTTAACAATATTAACATAGAAGGCCATGGCTCAATTAGCTATGAAAAAGAATTGCAAACGGCTTAAATTCTAGGATATATGGGAATTAATAATTTTAATCGCCGGCAATGCTTAAGAGCTTTAAAGAAAATTGGATTTAGAAAATCAGTTAAAAGACGAGGTAAGCATGATAAATTTATGCCTCCTGAGAATATTAAGAATACGAATCCGCCGTTTATAATGATTCCCAGACATAAAAACATTTATTGCCAAAACGAAATAGTAAAAGAGATTGAGAAAATGGGAGGCCAAAGATTAGTTGAAAAATTTAGAAGTTATTTATAAAAAAACGACCAAACAAAAAAATACAAAAACAACCCCTTAGGGGTTGTTTTTGGCATTTTTAAAATAAAAATAGTTTTAAAATTTTATGATATGTAGGACATTACATTTATCACCATATAGGTGTATGCAATTGTCGCTGTAATCGCCAAATAAGCGAATTTTTCCCCAAAGGGAACATTTGTTTCTTCAGACCCGTCACAGGCCTGGATTGTTTGATTTTCCATTTTTTTGTTTTTATTTTTATTTTCGCGTATCTCTACGCTTATAATAATAAGTATATCATAAATTGAGATTTTAGTCAATGTGGACAACCTTATAATTTGCTAATATTAAATAAAAATAAAACAAAAAGCCGTTTCAAAATTTTTTAAACGGCTTTTAAGATCTATTGAAAAATCAAAAATATTAAATTTATTCAGTAGGATCTGGTTCATCTTCGGTTTTAAAATTTCCGGAGCTTGTAGCTATATTGTTATCACTGTCAGTTGCCTCTACTAAATAATAATAAGTAGTTGTAGCTAAAAGACCGCTTAATTCAACTGAATAAGGAGAATTATCATCAGTGGATGTTGCTGATTCGCAAGCGCTTGTGTCATCAATTTCTTCAATAGCATATTTTACAGTAGTGCTGGCGTTTTTATTGGTTGTGATTATGAATTCAGCCGAATCATGGGTTGTTGTTGTGGAAACACTATTAATGATTAAATCAGTATTATCAGTATCATCGTCATTGGTTTCGTCAGTTGTAGCGCAAGCGCCTATAGTTGCGCCCTGTTTTAAATGAGCGCCAATAGCCGAAATGCCAATATTGACAGTTTTTCCTTCGTGGCAGAAAGTAACTTTTTTCATAGAACGTAGCGCATTACCGGTTATTTTGCCTTCACTGTCTAGACCATAACATCTCTCTTCTAAATAATCGCCTATACTTTCCGGAGCGTCAATGTTCCAACGTGTACTCCGTTCCAATAAACGATTTGCAGCTCTGTCCAATTGAGCGCATATTTTTTCACTTTGACTTCTAACATTCGCAATAGCCCTAGCTTTAAAACCGCGATTATGGCTTATACTTGGCGCTTCTTCTCCTACTGTCATTGGATCAAAATCACCTTCTTCGTCAACTTCGCCGCCTACTTCATAATTTGTAAAAAATGAGTCTGCTAAATCATCAACCAGTTTACTCCAATTGCTGCCATAAAGCGCTCTGGCGATTGGTTCGGTTTTAATCCAATGAAGCTTGCCATTATGTCCAACAGCGTAAACTTTCGGATCGGTTTGAATTTTTACTAAAAGAGCTCCGGGTTTATAGCGGGCATTTCCGCCCAAAGGGTATTCATATAAAGTTTCTAAAGGAACTTCCACTACTTCGGAAAAATCGTCATACCAAGAGAAAAAAATGTTTGAATTTGGAAAAACATAACGTTTTCCGTCTTCGCCGATGTAATAAAGAGTGGAAAGCCCTTCGCCCTTAATTACGGTGCCGGCTGATAAGCTGTCTGTGGCGCTTGCCGCAATTCCGCTAACTAAGGATACGGAAAAAACAAACGCGCAAACAAGAATAATGACTAAAGTTTTTTTCATAGTTTTTTATTAGTTAATAAATTTTAGTTAATATTTTATATAAACAAGTATAGCAAATTTTATTAAACCTTGCCAAGCCCGTTTTCTTATGTTAAGATATTTACGACAACAAGCTCTTAAAAAAGGGCTTGTCTAAATTAAAAAATTAATTGTTTTGCTGTTTGGGACGAATTTAACGGTTTATAGAATTTATCTAAAATTAGTGTAAAATTTGTGAATACTCAATTTATATTTATAAAAAATTCAACTTCGCAAAAAATTGCTAAAAAACAAATAAATTTTTCAAAAAATTATTTAGTTTTATTTGAAAGTTTTTAGTTTGTTTATCTAATTTAAATAAAAATAATTTTACTTTTAATCTCCCAGCGG
>JAGLLI010000058.1 GCA_023140595.1 Candidatus Parcubacteria bacterium | reverse complement strand
AATATAAAATCTTTTTTCTCCTGATTTAAAGGAATATTTTTTTCTTTTATTTTTAAAATGGTTCTTTCTATTCCCAAGCCAAACCCGCACGCCGGAGTCGGTCGTCCTCCCAGCACTTCAATCAGGCAATCATAACGGCCGCCGCCGCCCAAAGAAGCTTGCCTTAAAAAGACATTTTCATCTTCAGATTCTTCTTCAAAAGGAATAATTTCAAATACCGTCCTATTGTAATAATCCAAACCTCTAACCAAAAACGGATTTAAATTATACGGCACATCCAACTCGTCTAAATACTCCAAAACTTTAATAAAATGCTCGCGGCAAGCATCACATAAAGAATCAACAATCTGCGGAGCTTCTTCTCGCACTTCAATGCAATCTTTTTCCTTGCAATCCAAAAGGCGCAAAGGATTCTTTAAAAATCTTTTTTTGCAATCTACGCAAAGTTTTGAACGTTTGCCTCGTTCTTTATAAAAATCTATTAATTTTTGAATGTATTCAGCGCGGCATTCCTTGCAGCCAATGCTGTTTATTTGCACTTGCACATCAATTTGCAGTTCTTTGTAAAAATTATAAGCTATTAAAATCAATTGCGCGTCAGCTACCGGCGATTCTTCTCCGTAAATATCCAGATTAAATTGACTGTGCTGGCGCGAACGGCCTGATTGCGGCTTTTCATGCCTAAATAAAGGACCAAGCCAAAATGTTTTTACAGGCTGAGGCTTGTTAAATAATCCGTGTTCAATATACGCGCGCGCTATTCCCGGTGTCGCTTCCGGCCGCAACGTTATTTTATCGCCGCTTTTATCAATGAAAGAATACATTTCTTTTGAAACAATATCAGTGTCCCTGCCGGTTGATCTTTCATATAAATTCAGTTTTTCTAAAATCGGAACTTCTATTCGATGAAAACCGTAAAAATCAGCCAAATCGCTTGCTTTGCGAATAATTAAATCCCAATATTTATACTCATCAAATAAAACGTCTTTCATGCCTCTTAGGCGTGAAAAACGGTTATTTCTTCTAGGTTTAAAAATGTCTTTTGTTTTTTTAGGCATAAATATATAAATTTTAATTAAAAACTATACTCAGTGGTTTTAAATAATTCAATGCGGTTAAACGGCCAGCCCCTAAGAAGCACTCTGCCGGTAATATAGCTTTTATTTACCGGTCCGAAACTTCGCGAATCTTTGCTGGAATTGCGATTGTCTCCCAAAACAAAATATTCGTCCGTCTCCAATTCAACTTTTTCTTCTGACAAGCCATAAGTTTTTATATCTTCAGGTAAATAATATTCATCCAAAACCGCTCCTTCGGGATTTTCAGAATTAAAAATCGTTACATTTCCGTCGGCGATTTGTATTTTTTCACCGGGCAATCCGATTAAGCGCTTGATAAAAAATTCCTGCGGATTCCGAGGATAGCGAAAAACAATTATATCTCCGCGAATCGGATCATTAAAGCGATAAGTGATCTCATCAATTATTAAATATTCGTGATCGTAAAAATTAGGTTCCATTGAAGCGCCTTTCACGTAAAAAGGCTGAATTAAAAAATATCTAATCGGAATAATTATAACCAATGAAATTACAATAATTTTTATCAGCTCAAATACAAATGAAAAAAAGTTTTTTAGCATGGGGGTATGCAAAAAAATAAAACAAAAACTATAATAGACCGATTGCGTAATAATTTACTACTGCAATTTCCATATTTTGGTAAATTTCTCTTAAAAAATTTTGGCCTATATTACCACATAAGCAAAAATTTTTTAAGAGAAATTTACTCAAAATCTGAAAATTTCGCTACGCAACTTATTACGCAACCGGTCTAATTTAACAAACATAAAAATAGGCAAAACCGCTTGCCTAAAATAATGCTTTTGTTTTATTTTATTTTATAATATTTAATATTTACACAATAACATTATTACAAAAAAAAATCAAGCCCAATAAATTTTGACAAAATTTTGCAATTTCACGACAAATAAATAAAAACAACCTGATGTTGGTTGTTGTTTTAAATATTTATCACCTTTCTGAATTCGCTAATTAAATTAACGAGTTTGGAGAGATGGAGTAAGCTAATAATAAATTACCAGCCTACTCCTTTTTATTATTCATCGCTCATGTGCGCTCTTCCGAGAAAATCCAAGCGTACAAGCGAAAATGGATCTACTGTATCATCACGACTATCTTTGAGAGAGGGGCAAGCTATGGTAATAAGGTTTTGACTCTCAAAATCTTTTAAAAGATTTGTTAGTGTTAAATCGTTAATATTAAGCCATCCAGATAAATCTAATACCCTTACCCCATTTAAATGTCTATGGAGAATTTGCATCAAATTTTTCCCATGTTTTTTAGATTCTATAAACCGAGTCATTGCATTAGGCTCATAATTATCTATCGCAGCGTGGCACAGATCAATAGAATGCTCCCACCTGCAATAATATTGCCTACCCTCATCAGATGATTTTAATTTATCACCAATATTGCTATCGAGAAAAGCAAGCATGTCATCGGCAAACATATTTTGGTGACCTAAAATTCCTCTACGGATATAGTCCACAATCATACCTGTTAGCACAGCATCTATGCTGTGAATATTATCCCAATCGCCATGATTAACAAATTTTTTTGCCATCTCCATAAGAGTCTTTACGGGTCTTTTGGCGGTTAGCGCTATATCAAATATAGCGGCTGACATGTCTGTCGCTTTTTTCATTTTAATTCTCCTTTTCTGTTTCTGCTAATTTTTATCTATATTATTCATCCATTAGATTTTCTTCTAACGGTTTCAATTTAAAGGAACAGTTTATTATTTTTTATAATAGTTTTGAACTATGATTTATTTGATTATTCTGATGGGCTATGATTATTTTTTTAATTTTATTATTCAATAATCATAGTTATCATTATAATCAGACAAATCATAGTTCAAAACTTTTTTGGCATAATTAATGCGGGGATTTGTTTGGTTTTTTAATTTAGCATATTATTAAAATCTTGTCAATAGCAATGGCTATTTTCTTGCTAAAATTAGTAAAAATAGCTATAAATAAAATATCAAAAAATAATATTATATTAAAAACTTGTTTTTTTTTATAATTTTAGTTATAATTTTAATACAATTTAATTTTAAACAATTTAAACTAAATAAAATACTATGGCAAAAATTAAGAAAAAAAATTTCCAATACCCTGTTATTTTTGAGCCCGCGATAGAGGGCGGTTATAATGTTTCTTTCCCGCAATTTCCCGGCTGTGTAACTTTTGGACGCACTTTTGAGGAAGCCAAAATTAAAGCGCGTGAAGTACTGGAATTATGGCTGGAAGAATTAGCTTGCCAAGGTAAAAAAATTCCAGCTTTTTTCGCTCGTCCCGTAATAGACGAAGAAAAATTTAATTAAACTTAAACCATTTAACACATCCAGTCACAAGACAGGATTTTTATGTTTTTGAATTATGCCGAAAACAACTGAAAAAATAAATTTAAAAGAAACTAAAATAACATCAATAGAAGAAACGCCTCTTTTGGAAAAAAATGAAAATAAAAAAAGCAATAAGAAAATTTTTAAATTTTTTATTTGCTTATTTATTTTTCTTTTTACATGCCTGGCGGTTTTTTCCAGCCAAATTCTGGTTTCCAAGCAAAGCCTTGATTCTTGGTTTTATAAGTTGCCCATAATCAAACAAATCAAACACCTGGCGGAAAGCGCTGACAGAACGCTTAAAGGAGAAAATATTGACCGCGTAAATATTCTGCTTTTGGGTATGGGCGGCAAACAGCATGAAGGCGGCTACTTAACCGATACTATAATTTTGGCAAGCCTTGAACCATCCACGAAAAAAGTCGCGCTTATTTCAATCCCGCGCGACTTGGCAATTCCAGTTGAAGACGGCAATAACTTGCGTAAGATAAATTCAATTAACGCTTACGCTGAAATGAAACAAGCCGATTCAGGCGGAATGGCAATCAGCCAGGCATTAAGCGATATCTTAAATACGCCTATTGATTATTATTTTCGTGTTGACTTTGAAGCTTTTGTT
>JAGLLI010000057.1 GCA_023140595.1 Candidatus Parcubacteria bacterium | reverse complement strand
TCCTTTTGATTTGATATTCTTAACCAAAAATTCCGCGATTTCAGCCGGATTTTTTCCTAATTTTTTAGCCAAAGCAAAACAAGGCAAACTCAAATCCCCCATATTCTCCTGTGGCGGATAAATCAAATTTTCAGGTGCGACAATGTCGGTCTTAACCGCATGGTTTATTTTTTTTGCGATGTTTTGTTTTATTTTGTTGATTGAATACATAAAATCAATTTAAAATTACGAATTAATAATTCTCAAAAACTTTCTCTTTCCTCTCTGCAATAAAACTCCTTTTTTATTAATCTCCACATCCATATCAACATCACCAACAACTTTGCCGTCAATTTTAATTCCATTTTGCTTAATTAATCTTCTAGCCTCGCCCTTGCTTTTTGCTAATCCAGTCTCCGCTAGCAATTCAATTAATTTAATATTCGTAATTGATAATTGATAATTCGTAATTGTATCCGGCGCTTCTTTCTTCTGAACAGTTTTAACAAAATAATCCTGCGCTTTTTGCGCCGCCTTCTCGCCCGAATTAATTTTTACTATTTCAAAAGCTAATTTCATTTTTAAATCGCGCGGATTAACTTTTTCGTCTTTTAACTGTTGATAAATTTCTTTTACTTTCGACATCGGAACTTTTGTGCAAAGCTCAAAAGCAACTCCGATTAAACTGTCAGCCCATGACATAACCGCTCCATACATATTCTCGGGAACATGATCTAGAAATACGGCATTGCCTTCGCTCTTGCCCATTTTCTTGCCTGCATCATCTGCTAATAATTTTAAAGTCAAAACAAACTTTTCTTTCTTCTTAATAGCTTTCATTAAATCACGACCTGCCATCATATTAAACATCTGGTCATTGCCGCCTACTTCCAAATCAACATCCATAACAACGCTGTCGTATCCTTGCGCCAAAGGATACAAAAATTCATGCAAATGAATCGGCTTTGCGTCTTTTATTCTTTTTTGAAACATATCGCGCTGAAGCATCTGCTGAACCGTAAAATTTGATGAAACCTCAATCAAATCCTTAAAAGTTAATTTATCATGCCATTCGCTGTTATGCATTACTTTAACCGGATTATCACCGTCGAACTTTAAATAACCCGAAGCTTGGTCTTTATATGATTTGGCATTTTTCAAAACTTCCTTACGTGTCAATTTCTTGCGGGTCGCGGCTTTATCAGTCGGATCACCGATCATACCGGTAAAATCACCAATCAAAAAAACTACCTCATGTCCTAATTCCTGAAACTGCGCTAATTTATTCAGACCAATCGCGTTTCCAATATGCAAAGATTTTGCGCTTGGATCAAAACCGCAATAAAGCTTTATTCTCTTGCCGGACATAAGCAATTTTTCCAAAGATTCTTTATTTGGATAAATTATTTCCACGCCTCTGTTTAAAACTTCTTCAACTTGTTTTTTATCAGTTATAATTTTTGTCATAATGTTAAAAATTTACTATATTTCATAAAAATAAGCCTTCTGCTCTTTTACATGTTTTTTGTTTTTTGCTTGAAACAATTTTTGATTTCTGGAAAACCAATCAAGCCTTCCTTTGCGATCCGGCAAATCAATCACCTTTTTTGATTTTAAACGGACTATATTAAAACCTGTGCTGACAATTTGCGCGCCCGATTTACATTCAAATTTTAATTTCGGACCCAGCGCGTCCATTTGCTCTGGATAAAGATGGCAATAAACAAAATCTTTATCGCGATAATCCGCGTGATGAATTGCTCGGCAGATTATTTTCATACGGCTGCGGCGAACTATTTTTTGCGCGCTCGCCGCCAAGAATGAAAAAAAATACGGTTCAACAGCTAAAAGTTCCGCTTTGGGATATCTTATTTCCAAAGCGCGAAAAACACCTGAACGCCCTGAGCTTAAAGCAAGCAATTTGGGATTTTTTTGCGAAATTTCCAATTCGCTCATTATCTGCTCAACAACCCATGGTCTGGAAGGTATAAACGGCGAAAAACCTCTTAGCAAAAAATGAAAAATAAACTTAACCAAAAGATACATTACAATAAGAGCCGGAAGTCCAAAAATTAAATAATATATCATATATAATTTTCTAAATTAATCTTTATTAATTTCTTTTTGCACGTCTTTCATACGATTATCAAACTTTCTATTTTGCTCCTCGTATGTATCTTTAATATTCGCGGAATAAACTATATAAGCGATTAAATAAACAAACAGTAAAACCCAAAAAATACTTGCGCCAAACCATCTATATACAAGCAAAGCGACAAGCGCGGCAATTAAAACAATAATTATCCAAATCTCAAATTTGTCCAAAGAATAAACATAATTCAAAAACAAAACACCAAATTCATATTCAGCCAATTTATCTACAATTTTCGCTAGTAACGACATATAATTAAATAATACCGCATTTTTGAAAATTTTACAATTAAAAAAGGCCTTGATTGATTAGTTTACTATCAAGGCCTTATTAATATTCTATAAAATAAAACTTTATATACTAATAAATATTATTTTTTTTTAATAACTATTTTTGCTGCGTGCTCGTGTTTTCTTAAAAATGTTTTCCACAAACGGTCATATGCGACAAAAACAAATTTGTTTTTGTATTTATACTCTATCATTTGTATTGTTAACCGTCTTGATTTCCAAGTGTAAGTCAATGTTTTTTGTTGTTCTGTCAAACTTGGAACTCCAAACACTTCCGTAAAATCTACAAGCATTTTATCAAAATAATAAACTCCGTTATGCCTGATAAAATGTATATTGTAAAATTTTGCAAAACGACCTTTCCAGAAAAAATAAAAAGCCTTGTTCACCTTGCTATTCCGGTATCTTGTTAATTGTATTTTTGGAAATTCTTTATCTTTAATAAGACGGCTATTTGCCGGATAGCCAAATAAAGGCAGGAGGTCATTAACAGCAACATGATTAAGTCCCCATCCCATTTTGTGTATGTTGCTATCCCGTCCTTTTTGAGGTTGAGATCGAGGTAGAACGTTGCTTACATAAGACTGGGGAACACAACCGCTAAGCAAAATTATAAATAATACACAACCTATTATTAGACTAACTTTTTTCATTATATTCTCCTTTTTTTATGCTGTTTGCTATTGAATTTTTAAGGTACGAAAATCGCGCCTTTTCTGTTTAAAATTACCATTTCTAAACTTTATAAAAATCTATCACAATAAAACATAAATGTCAATGGTTGTCTAATTTTAAATAAAAAACTGTCTTGAACTATGATTAAAATGATTAAATGAGAGACTATGATTACAAAAATCATAGCCCATCAAATAATCATTTTAATCATAGTTCAAGACAATTCATGTGGACCTAGGCGGAATTGAACCGCCGCTTCCACAATGCGAATGTGGCGTCGTACCACTAGACTATAGGCCCAAATATTTCGAAATCTGACATCAGACATCCAAAAAATCATCCTGTCCAATAATACATCATAATACTGAAATCAATCAGATCAACTGTTCCGTTTTGGTTTTGGTCGGCGCAAATGTCATCAGTCCCCCAATGAAACAGCAAAATTGAAAAATCAGTTAAATTTACCCGGCCGTCATGATTTAAATCAGCTTCCGGACAGGGAACAATCCCTCCGATTTTACCGATATAAAAGCTTACCGACCGGCTAAAGCCGGATTTTATAATATTGCCGTCAGTTGTCGCCACCTGAAATAAGGCCTTAACTGTATGAAATTCTTCTGACAAAGGCGTGGTATTGAATATTAACTCCCAGTCTCCTGATTCCTGGCTGTTGGTTTGCTCAATAAATTCTTCCTCTGAATGGATATGAATATGAACTTCCGTTTCCGGCACGGTTTGTCCGTATATGCGCACAGCCTCGCCCTGATTGACTGATTTTTTATCCATATTAATAGTCGGAGATATATAAATTCCGGAAATTGTTGAAACCGCGCTTGACACAACCCTGAAAGTTATTGTTAATAAAGTTGACTTTAAACTTGACTTGTCTTCTGACCAAAAACCAAAACTGACTACTCCCGGAGTTATTTCGTTTGTTTCAAAATAAAAATCAGCTTTCGCGTCAGTACGCACAATACCGACTACTGCGCCATCCACCAAAATATGCACATCAACATTAGGGTAAGACTTGCCCTTCATTACAACTTTGGTTTCGTCTTGGTCTTCGCTTCCAGGATTATATCCATATCTATCTCCGCTTGCGCCCCCGCGAGAGCTGCCACCGCCGGAAGTCGGTCCGCCTTCTGAATCGCTGGTAATACAATTAATAGTACTAATATTGCATTCACTGGTACAAATCAACGCGCCGCCAAAATGACCGAAAGTTAAACAAGTTGCCTCGCCAAAATCATTATTATCGCAATCCTCAGCATCTTCCTTATAGGTATTGCCGCAAGTAAAACAAACATCACCGTTAAAATTACTGCAATCCGCCAAGCACTCTAAATCGCCCTGCAAAAAATGATTTCCAAAAACATCTAAAAAATTTGCGCAAGTCGTTGTGCCTAAATCCGGCAATACTTCCGGCGGTTCGCCAGGATCGCAAACCTCATCGTTAGACGGGTCAATTATGCCGTTTCCACAACTAACCAAAATTTCCACTGTTGTTGGCAAAAATTCAGTAGCACAAACATGTCTTAAGCAAAACAAATCAAAAAAATTCCCTCCGATTAAAAATATGATTATAAGAACAAATAATTTGCGCGAGACCAGTGGCATAATTAATTTATAAAAACTAAATAAAAAATTTATTCATCTTCATCGTCTTTTAATTTTTCGTTATCAAAAGATTCTTTCTTGTATTTTTCAGCTTTTTGATGCATTTTCCGCCAAAAAGCTTTTTTAATTACTTTCCAAATCTGAGATATTTTTTTACAAACCATCCTGAGCGGCCAGCTGATAATATGTATAATTTTATAAATATAACGCCAAATTTTAATTTTTACTAAAATAAAAATAATTAAAATAATTAAAGACACGATGCCAAACAGCATAATCCACGGCCAAATTCCCAATTTTGTTTCATTCTCAAGCCCGCCAGGAGGTTTAATGGTAAAAATCGTTTCATCCTTATAAATTATCGCGTCATCTTTATAAATTTTTATTTTTCCCCAATATTGCCCTGTTTCCAATTTGGTGGGAAAGGAAGCATAAACGGTTTCGGTTTTAAAAGGTTCAACTTTTTTAATTTTTTTATCCACGGCTGATTCAAATAAAACCGTTTTGGTTAAATCATAAACTTCCAAACTTACTTTAGTCGGAGCGACTTTTACATTACCTGTGTTTTTTATGGTAATTGCCGCTTTAACGCGATAAAAAAACATGGAAAATATTTTCCAGCTCCATGGCTTTTTTAGCATCTCAAAATCAGGAATATCAAATTTTCTTACGGTAAAATCCAAAAAAGTTTCATTGGTAATATTCAAGTCTATGTCTATGCGCGCACCCAAAGCGATTGCCACGCCGCCGCCTTGATTTTTTCCTTTTGGGGCGATTTGAATATTAATATAGCCCTGATAATTTCCAATTTCCGCTTTACTTGGAACATCAACTTCCACAACCATTGGCACGCGCAATTGGTCTTTTGGCAAATCAAACACTTCTCCGTTATTAATGGTAATCCAATCGGCTATTTCCGGCGCGTTAACTTTTATTATCGCTTCCATTTCCTCATCAGCCGAAGACCTTAAAAGCGTAATTCTTTGTTCAAAATGAGATCCCGGAAAAATCGGCTTGCTGGTTTTTACATAAGGCGGTGAAATACCAAAACCTGCCTGAGCGCACGACACCCAAACAAAACAATTAAAAATAATTATTAATAATAAAATATTAATTTTTATTTTTTTCCAATTCATTAAACTTAAAACTTACAATTTTTAAAAAAATATTTTTATATACTAAAAAAGTCCAAAATTTTAAAATTTTGGCTTATATCTTTTAATTTAAAGCCTTAAAATATACAATATTTTATTGTGAATTGATTAATATTGCTTAAAAATACTCAAATAAATATTTTTTTGTTTATACATATAATGTACTATATTTTACAAATAATTGCAAATAAAAATACCCGTAAAACGGGCATTTTTTTATAATATTTTTAATTAACATTTAATTTTTACCAATTATCGCTATCTAAAATTGCCGTAAAAGTATTTAAACCCGTATATGTTCCTGAAGGTTTTCCAACCGGAATGTAAATTCCCCAATATATCT
>JAGLLI010000056.1 GCA_023140595.1 Candidatus Parcubacteria bacterium | reverse complement strand
CTGGAATTTGAACAATCAGCTTGCGTGGTATGATTATCACAAACAAACGCGTACCACTCATCTGTTTCCGCGCTAGGAGCAGGATCTGCAACCGTAAAAGTCGTAGTTGCCACAACACCGGATTCTGTTAACGTTGAGGATCCAAAAGTAGTATCTGTACACGCATGGCTTGTGTGATCCGTGGTACTTGCGACAATACTGTCGCTTGAACAAATAATTAAATAATAACTATTATTTTCACCATCAGTAGCATCTACTGTGATAGTTAAAGTATTACCAATATTTATAGGGGAAACGGAAGTGGAAGCCGGAACTTCCTCCGGGTGGCCTACCATGCTTGGCGGTGCGTTTTGCACCTCAACGGTGGTGCTTGCGGTATCAGCTTGAGCTTCCGGCAGCGACACTACCGGAGATTCCGTATCATTAAAAAAATTATAAACATTATAATCAATATTAAAAAATAAGCCCATTGCCGTTGAACTTATAATTAAAGAAATAATTATAAAAAACGGCATAGACTTTTTAATTTGTCTCTTTATTTTTTTAGGCATGGGGAATGCTATTTAAAATGTAATTAATTAATGCAAATTACTTATCCACATATATTGATATTATAACATATTTTTTATAAAAATAACATAAAAAAAATATGAAAATAACATAAAAAATATATTTCACCCGCGAATAGCGTCAAGCGGGCTTAAAGAGCCTGCTCTTTTTGAAGGAAAAAGACCGGTTAAATAACCCATTACCGCGCCGAATATGGCAATAAATAATAAAAATGGAATTGGAAAACGAAAAAGGCTCATTGGTTCGCCGCCCATCCTTGAAGCTAACATGCTTAATAAAAAATTTACCGACAGTCCGCCGCCAACCCCTAATAAAATCCCCATAAATCCGCCCAACGTTCCCATTAATACGGATTCGGTTAAAAACATTACTTTTATTTTTAAAGGCGAGCCGCCGATAGTGCGCATAATTCCGATTTCTTTTGTGCGTTCCAGAAGAGTAACAGTCATAGTGTTAAACATTCCGATTGCGGACACAACCAAAGCGATTCCGCCAAATAAAGCCAAAGTGGCCTGAATTCCGCTAAATATCTTATTGGCTTGATCAACTGTCTTGGAAAGGGCGGTAACAATAAACCCCCTTCCCAATATCTCCTCTTCAACTATATCCAAAAACTCTCTGCCGGAAACCCTTACTCTGGCTTTGTCATAATATGGAATAACAAATCGCGATGAAAATTCCTGCAAAGGTATATATGCAAAAATAGATGCTTCATCCTCTATTATTCCTTTCACTATATATTCCTTGTCAAACGGCACTTCCTGTACTTCATCAGTGTCGCCAATCGGAATAAAAACTCTAAAACTGACTTTGTCGCCGATAATTTCTTCAGCTTCTTTTTCAAATAACTTCATCACGGCCGAAGAAAGCAAAATTGAATTTGTTTCATTATCCGTAAAAAACTCTCCGGACTTGGCGACAACACCGGCATATTTAAAATAATCCGGCTCAACTCCGTTAAGCATAATGCTTCCTGTCAGTTCTCCATAAGTGACTGACGCGGCAAAACTTGCCAATGGAGCGACATCTTCAACATTTTCAATCGCAAAAAAATTATCAATCTCTTCTTTATTAATTGTAACAATATGCGATGGCGGCGACATCACATTAAGGCTAAGCATGGCCTCGCCAAATACGATTTGTTCAAGCAAAACTCCTTGCAACCCGTATCCAAGCCCGACCAAAATAACCACAGCTCCAATGCCTACGCCAATGCCGAAAATTGTCAGCCAAGTACGCGCCGGACGAGTCCGGAACATGCGAGTCGCCAAACTAATAGTATCTTGTATGCGCATCATGCCCATAAATTTATTTTGCCATTCCCGCCTTAAAGTTTGCGGGAATCTCGGTTAAAAAATAGTTAAATTATCTAGTGTCCATGCCCTTTGCTATCCACCCCTTGTGTTAAAATTTTCTCAAAATAAAACGTTAAGCCGCGGGAGCGCAAACGGCTTATTCCCAATCCGCCTTGATCCACCGGTATGCGCAAAGCTCCTTCAAATTCTTCCCGTCCGATAAGGCTCGCAATCCGCTTATACACAAGTTCTTTTAATCTTTTCTTTTTTATCGGTTCCAGTTTTTCTTTATACTCTTGCGCGATATAATCGCTTAATCGCTTAAGAACTTCATTTTCTCTGGAAAAAAAATTATTATTCATAAAACGGCGGCGAAAACGGCGAATATCTTCGGATTGTTTTAATATTTTTTCAACTCTCCCAGCCATTGACCTGCCCTCAACAAAACTAACCCCGATTCCGCCATCATGAAATTTTTTTGTCAAAAGCGCTATATATTCATCTTTGCTTATTTTTCTTTCAACGGCCAATCGCGTAAAATCTTCAAGCCTTAATATCTGATCAAAATTAAATTCCTGCGTTAAATAATTAACCAAACTTTTAACTTTCAACATGACAGGACTGTCATATGGATAAATTTTAGAAAGTTTTTCCATTTCCGTCACCAGCATTTTTTGCTTATCAACTTTGGCAATTTGTTTTTTTTCCGGATTAGGAACAACTCTTTCAAGTAAACCGTCCTTCATATAAAACACGCGATGCGCGTAAGACAATTGCGCGGCATTATGAGTAATGATAATTACGGTTTTTTTATCAACTCTGTTAATTTCCTCCAAAGACCCCATAACCTGTTTAGTGGAAACTGAATCCAGGTTTCCGGTCGGTTCATCCGCTAATAATATTTTCGGGTTATTCACCATTGCTCTTGCAACTGACACGCGCTGCGACTGTCCGCCGGACAAATTATCAGGATACTTATCGCCATGATCGCCCATGTCAAAACGTTTTAACAGCTCCAATGCCCATTTTTTTCTTCTGCTTGGAGACACTCCATGAAAAATTTGCGGCAAAGAAACATTGTCGGTTACGGAAATTGAATTAATCAAAAAAAACGACTGATAAA
>JAGLLI010000055.1 GCA_023140595.1 Candidatus Parcubacteria bacterium | reverse complement strand
TGCCCAAAATACTGTAAAAAATAGTTGATTTTCCGCACCCGGACGGTCCGAAAAACGCCACAAATTCACCTGGAAAAACTTCCATTGAAACACCCTTAGTGGCTCTATATTCATTGGATTTGCCAAGGTTATAGGTAATTTCTAGGTCTTTAAGTTTTATTATTGGTTCTGGCATATTATTTATACCTCAAAGCCTCCAGCGCGTTTATCTTAGCGGCTCTTCTTGCCGGGTAAAAACCGGTTAAAAGTCCGACAACCGAAGAAAAAGACATAATCAAAATTACAAACCAATACGGCGTATAAAACATATCAATTTTTTCCCCGCCAAAAGCGCCTGCAAGCAAATTAATTAAATAATTAAACAAAACACCGCCAAACCAGCCTATCGTTACACCTCCCAGTCCTCCAAAAAAACCAATAATTATTGATTCCGCCAAAAACATATTCCAAATATCAAAACTGGTTGCCCCGAGTGTCTTCATAATGCCAATCTCCTGAGTTCTCTCAAGCAGAGTAATGGTCATAGTGTTAAACATGCCAATCGCGCTAACAATCAAAGCAACAACGCCGAATGAAGCCAATATTATCTGCACCACTTTAAATATTTGATTAGCTTGTTCAATTATATCAGATAAAGCGCTGACAATAAAACCCTTATCAATAATCTCGGTTCTTACCAAATCCAAACTATCTTCATCCGCAACCTTAACTTTTATCTTGCTATAATTATCAAAACCATAATCCAGACCGATAGCAAAAGGCAAATAAACAAAACTGGAATTTTCATCTTCAATAATACCGACGATATTAAAATCATTTTCCATGGCTGTGAATTCGCTTGTGAAATTCGCGTCTTCTTCCTTAGACGGCAGAAGAAGGGAAAAATTTATTTTCCGGTCAAAAGCGTTTTCCTCGTTTAAATTAAATAATTGCAACGCCGCCGAAGAAATAACAATTTTATTTTTATCAGCCAAATCATCAGTATAAAATTCTCCCTTTTTTAAAGCGGTTCCGTCCAGACGAAAAAAATCATTACTTGCCATATTGGCGTTTAACTCGGAAGAAATGCCATTAACAATCATTTGCGCCTGAGTGGAAATCAAAGGGCTTACTTTCTCAATTCCGTTAATTTTTTTTATAGAATCAATGGCGTTATTATCCATTTTAAAACTTTCCACATCGCCGGCGCTAACATCCAAGCTTAACAAAGCGTCTGAGGTCGTTATACGGTTTAAAATTAATTCCTGCACGCCATAACCCAATGAAACCAAAAATAAAATCGCGCCAATGCCTACGCTAATTCCCAGAATAGTTAAAATCGTGCGCGAACAATTAGTTCTAAACATTCTTGTTGCCAAACGAAATAAATCTGTAGCTAACATAAAAATTTAGTTTAATTTATCTTTTATTTTTTCTTCACGCTCCTGCTCAAGATTAATTCTGTCTTGAAGAGAAACTTTGGCGATTAGCTCTTTATTCCTCTTATCGTTCAAATCTTCGCTGTTTTTCTTATTTAATTCATTTTTTTTATTATCAATCTTTGAGGCTGTTTCCTTTTTCGCGTTTTCTCCGGATTTTACAATACCAAAGCCTAAAATTAAAATCAATTCCAATTCTCTGGTAATCGCTTTAGCTGTTTTAAAATTAAGACCGACTCCTTTTTCGCGCAAAGGCTTGTCTAATTTATTAAAAAAATCATCTTTCTGAATTTTTCCGGACAAGCGATGCCTGACTAATTTTTCTATAATATCAATCTGTTCTTGGCTAAGATTTTTTTTGTGTTCATAATAACAAGTATCTAAAAGATATTCAGCGGTTTTTTGAGATTTTTCTTCAGCAGTAATAATAAGATGCATTCCGCTTTCATCTTTTCTTTTTCTTTGTGATTGATAAATAAAATACGCAATCCTAAGCACCCTGTTTGCTCTGCGGACAATTTTCCCTGCTGTTCTTTGGTCAAAACCAACACCGCCTTCCAAACTGCTTTTATTTAAAATTTCAAAAAAATCTTCTTTGGAAATAGTCCCCAAAAGGCGCCTTTGAATTACTTCTTCAAATGCCTTGGTTTCGTCCATATTGCGGCTTGTCAAGAAATGGCTGGAAAATATTTTAGCCTTAAAAGGCATAATTAAAATATTTATCTGCTCAGGCGACAAGCCTTGATATGCGCGCATTAAATCCTTTAACTCGGTGGATGGCGCCTTAAAACTGATAATATTTTTATCTTTTTTGCCGTCTCCGTCTTTGTTGTTTTTCTTTTTATCATGATTAACCACTTCTCTTGTGATAATTCCGTCTTTCATGTAAATTATCCGATCGGCATGAATTAAATTTTCAGGATTATGCGTTACGGTAATAATTGTTTTTTTCTCTTTCTCGTTTAATTCTATAAAAATATTTAAAACATTTTTCGCGGAAATTGAGTCTAAATTGCCTACGGGCTCATCAGCCAAAACAATTCTCGGGTTATTAACAATCGCGCGGGCAATGCCGATTCTCTGCTGCTGTCCGCCTGACAATTCTGTGGGGACTTTATGCGCTTGCTTTAAAATCCCGAATCTTTCCAGTAATTGCTTGCCCCATCTGTCCCGCCTTCTTTTGCCGACATTAACAAAAATTTGCGGCAACACAACATTATCCAAAACCGTAAGACTGGTAATTAAATTATACGCCTGAAAAACCATGCCAATATCCCTTCTGTGATAACTGGCATATTCTTTTTCAGTAAGTTTTATTAAATCTTTTCCAAAGACAGAAACGCTTCCGCTATCAGGCA
>JAGLLI010000054.1 GCA_023140595.1 Candidatus Parcubacteria bacterium | reverse complement strand
TTGTCGGCGAAGATACAAGAGTTGGTATTGATAAAGAGTTTATTGACAAGAAAAAAGAAAAATATTCGCAAGACAAAAATCATAAATTTGAATATACATTTGAACCAAATCCAAAAGAAGTTTTAGACGAAATGATACCGCGCTTAATTGAAGTCCAGCTTTTTCAGGCATTGCTTGAATCAAACGCATCTGAACACAGCGCGCGTATGTCAGCAATGCATCAGGCAACAGACGCTGCCAAAGATATGGTTGATGAATTAACGTTATTTTACAACAAGTCAAGACAAGCGGCAATCACGAATGAAATTGCGGAGATTTCAGCTGGCGCGAATGCATTATCTGAATAAAAAGGTACAAGATACTATGATATAAGCTGCAAACAAATTAAAAATTATAAACAAATTCATTTAATTAAATATAAATATTATGTCAGAAAACAATAAAAATATTGGCAAAGTAAAACAAGTAATCGGCGCAGTTGTTGATGTTCAATTCAATGACGAATTGCCGGAGATTTATAATGCCCTTGAAGTTGATAATCAGGGTAAAAAACTTATATTAGAAACCCAACAGCATATTGGCTCTAATTTAGTCAGAACTGTTGCAATGGGTTCAACTGACGGGTTAAAGCGCGGAGACGCGGTTATTAATAAAGGAAAGGGAATTAGCGTGCCGGTTGGGGATGAAACATTGGGTAGGATTTTTAATGTTTTGGGTGAGCCGGTTGACGGTAAGGATGCGCCAAAAACAAATGAAAAATATCCGATTCATAGACCAGCTCCGGCTTTTGCTGATCAATCAACCAAAACGGAAATTTTGGAAACAGGCATTAAGGTTATTGATTTGATTTGTCCGATTGCCAAAGGAGGGAAAGTGGGAATGTTTGGCGGCGCAGGCGTTGGCAAAACCGTTATTATCCAGGAATTTATTAATAATATTGCCAAACAGCATGGCGGTTATTCGGTATTTGCGGGAGTAGGGGAACGAACCCGCGAAGGCAATGATTTATACCATGAAATGAAAGGCGCCGGCGTGCTTAACAAGGTTGCTATGGTTTTCGGGCAGATGAACGAACCGCCGGGAGCGCGCGCTCGCGTGGCTTTGTCAGGGCTTTCAATGGCGGAATATTTTCGCGATGAACAAAATCAGGATGTTTTGTTTTTTATAGACAATATTTTTAGATTTACGCAGGCAGGTTCTGAAGTGTCAGCGCTTTTAGGGCGCATGCCTTCAGCTGTGGGCTACCAGCCGACATTGGCAACGGAAATGGGGGAATTGCAGGAACGGATTACGTCTACCAATAAAGGATCAATTACTTCAATCCAAGCCGTATATGTGCCTGCTGATGATTTGACTGATCCTGCTCCGGCAACGACTTTTGGACATTTAGATTCCACTGTTGTGCTTGCTCGCAGTTTGTCTGAATTGGGAATTTACCCTGCTGTTGATCCGCTTGATTCTTCGTCTATTATTCTTGATCCGAAAATTGTCGGAGAAGAGCATTATACTGTTGCCCGCGGAGTGCAAAAAATATTGCAAAGATATAAAGAATTACAAGATATTATTGCTATCCTTGGCATGGAAGAATTATCAGATGAAGATAAATTAACGGTAACGCGCGCCAGAAAAGTCCAAAGATTTTTATCCCAGCCTTTTCATGTCGCGGAAACATTTACAGGCCATCCCGGAAAATATGTAAAAGTGGCTGATACTATTAAAGGGTTTAAGGAAATTTTAGACGGCAAGCATGATGAAAAAGGTGAAGGGGAATTTTATATGAAGGGGAATATTGAGGAAGTGGGAATCAAGAAATAAGAATTGTGTTTATTTAAAGAAAAGAAAAGACCGTAACGGTAAAGTTACGGCCTGTGAAATTGTTAAAGGTTATATTGCTAGTATTGTTTCTGCTGTTAATGCTATCAGTACGCTTATGTACTGTATGCTAGTATCGTGAGCTCTGCACATTGCCGATTCTAGCTCCAACATATTCTTTAAAACATTGTCATTTAGATCTGTTTTACTAGTGTCCATTGTAAAAGTTGCAAAAACCTGTTCGTCATCAAGAAGACAATCTTTTATCGGATCTTGTATGCCGTTTACTACTAAAGGCATAATACACCTTTTTTCCCCTGATTCTGGGCTTTTTACAGCATAAACATTAAATTTCATAATATCCTCTCTTTCTCTTGTTTTAGTTAATGTTCTATTAAAGTATTTTTCTATTAATTTTGAAAGATCAAAATAAAATTGAATAAATTATTCAATAATTAAAACTATCACATAACAATTAATTTGTCAAGTATGTCAGAAAAAACAATAAAATTTGAAATAGTAACTCCGGAGCGGGTTGTTTTGAAAGAGCAAGTTGCTCAAGTGACGGTGCCGACAAAGCAGGGTGAAATTACTGTTTTGCCTAATCATATTCCGCTGGTAGCGGGGTTGATGCCAGGCGTTATTGAAATTGTCAAAGAAAATGGAAACAGCGAAATTATGTCTGTATCAGGCGGGTTTATTGAAGTATCAAAGAATAAAGTTGTTATTTTGGCTGATACAGCTGAAATGGCTGAAGAAATTGATGAAAAGCGGGTTATTGAAGCTAGGGAAAAGGCAGAGGCGACTGTTAAAGATTTAAGGCATTTTGATCGTGAAAGATTTGCGAATATTAACGCTGGGATTGCCAAAGAATTGGCAAGAAGCAGGGCGGTGAAAAGGTGGAAAAAAATTAAAAAAGTTGATTAGAGATTTATTTTTTTCTACTCCACAATATCCAAACTCCTGTCGCATTGCGCGCAACAACCGTTTTGATCCAGCCGTTCAATATGATAGCCAAGTCTTCTAATCGCCAGTTCGCCGCAGCGAGGGCAATAAGTGTTTTCTTTTTGATCACCCGGAATATTACCGACATAAACATATTTAAGCCCGGCGTCTTTGGCAATTTCATAAGCTTGATAAATTACATCTTCTCCTGTTGAGGGGATATTTTTTAATTTCCATGAAATATCAGGCGAAAATTTGCTTAAATGCCATGGAGTGTCGCTGTCTAGCTCTTCACTTAAAAAATTCGCAATTTGGCTTAAAGTTTTAATATCATCGGAAAGACCGGGGATAATCAAAGTAGTTACTTCCAAATGAATTTGCTCTTGTTTTATTTTTTTTAAATTATTTAAAACCGGCTTCAGTTTGGCCGAACAAACATTATTATAAAAATTATTATCAAAAGATTTTAAGTCAATATTAATCGCGTCCATGTATGGAAATATTTTTTTCAGGCATTCATCAGACATATAGCCGTTGGATACCCAAAGATTTTTTAAGCCATTGGCTTGCGCGATGCGCATGATGTCAATGTAATATTCAATATTGATAGTCGGTTCGTTGTAGGTATACGCTATTGCTTGGCAGTCATTGCCGATTGC
>JAGLLI010000053.1 GCA_023140595.1 Candidatus Parcubacteria bacterium | reverse complement strand
TCGTGTTGACTTTGAAGCTTTTGTTAATTTGGTTGACGAACTTGGAGGCGTAAATGTTTATGTTGAAAATAATCTGGACGATTATCGCTACCCAGTTGCCGGCAATGAAGATGCCGAAGATTATGAATCGCGCTTTAAACATTTGCATATCGAAAAAGGCTGGCAGACTATGGACGGCGGCTTAGCGCTGCAATATGCACGCTCACGGCACGGAATAAACGGCGAGGGCTCGGATTTTGCGCGCGCCAAAAGACAGCAAAACATAATTCTGGCAGTCAAAAACAAATTATTCAATTCTAAAAATCTTTTAAAGCCCGTAATGATTGCCGATATTATTAAAAATTTTCAGGATCATATCAGCACTAATTTTAAAATCTGGGAAATTGTAAAGCTGTGGGATTTATTTAAAGAAGTTGATAAAGAAAAAATTACGAACAAAGTGCTGGACAACTCCCCTAACGGCCTTTTAACTGAATCCATTTCCGAACAAGGCGCTTACATTCTCAGCCCTCGCAGCGGCGATTTTGCCGAGATCCAATATTTTATTAACAATGTTTTTTCTGGCGCTCCGGAAGAAGTAAAAATAAAAGTCTCCAAAGAAAGAGCCACAATTGAAGTTAGAAACGGCACATGGATAAACGGTTTGGCTTCGCAAACAGCGCTTGACATTGAAAAGCTCGGTTTTATTGTCGTTCGCATCGGCAATTCAAGCCAGCAAAATTTTCAAAAATCAGTTATTTACGATCTTACTTACGGCGAAAAAGCCAAATCACTCGCCATATTAAAAGAAGCTGTTTCCGCAAATGTTTCATTTGGATTGCCTGACTGGCTGATTGAAGAAATAAGCCAGGAAATTGACAGCGAAAACAACCCAATCCAGCCTGATTTTATTTTAATACTTGGGCAAAACGCCGATGAAAGCAATTCGGGTAAAGAAAATATTGAAGAAGAGGCAGATGAAGAATTGAAAAATTAAAAACTAATCTCAATAATAAATATGAACTCAAAAAATAATCCGCTGGTAGTAATATTCGGCAGAACCAATGTTGGCAAATCAACTCTTTTTAATTGTTTAACTGAAAAAAAATCAGCTCTGGTATCAAATATTGAAGGCACGACCAGAGATGTTAATGTCGGCACTGTCAGCTGGCAGCGCGCTAATTTCAAATTAATTGATACAGGCGGCTTGCTTGATTCTGATTTTCTTTTGGCAAATCAAAAAAAACAAAAACAAAATCGCTACTCTAATGACATAGACATTAAAGTCCAACAACAAGCTCGCGACTTTTTAAACAAAGCTGATTTAATCCTTTTTTTAACAGACGCGCGCTCAGGACTGCTTCCGCAAGACAAGAAAATGGTTTTGGAATTAAAAAAAATAAAAAAAACATCTTTTAAAAAAAATGCAAAGATAATATTGGTCGTTAATAAAGTTGACAGCCCCGGAATCAGAAAAGAAACAGCTGAATTCAATAAGTTGAATCTTGGCGAACCGATTTTAATTTCCGCGACCAACGGTTCGGGAACAGGAGATCTTTTAGACGCGCTAGTTGATAAATTACCAAAAAATAAATTTCAAAAACAAAACGAAGAAACCGTTACTGAAGAAAAAGATACAATCAAAGTATCAGTTATCGGCAAGCCCAATGTCGGTAAGTCCAGTCTCTTAAACGCGCTTACAGGAGAAAATCGTATGATTGTCAGCTCAAAGGCGCATACAACCAGAGAATCAAAAGACGCATTAATTAAACACAATGACGCTTTAATAAAAATAATTGATACTGCGGGAATCAGTAAAAGCGGACAAAAAAATACCAAAAGAATAAAAGTAAGCAAAATTTTGGAAAAATCAGGAATTGCGCAATCCCTGCGTTCAATAAGCCGATCCGATATAAGCCTGCTGGTTGTAGACATAAATGCCGGCATTACCCATCAGGAAACAAAACTTTTTGAAGAAATAAGCAAGCGCAAAAACGGACTCATTCTTGTTGCCAATAAATGGGACTTGGTTGAAGAAAGGGATACGAAAAAATATACCAACGCGATTTACGCGGATCTGCCTTTTGCCACTTGGGTTCCGATTATTTTCTGCTCCGCCCTGAATAAAACAAAAACAAAAAAAATTCCGGATTTAATTTTGGAAATTAATAAAAATTACCGGACTGAAATCTCAGAAAACGCTTTAAGCAAATTTTTAAATAAAATTGTTAAAAAACATTCCCCTAAAAAAG
>JAGLLI010000052.1 GCA_023140595.1 Candidatus Parcubacteria bacterium | reverse complement strand
ACCTTAAAACAAATCCGCTCAGCTCCGCCAAAATTCAAAATTAAAATAGGAGCCAAAGACACTATTCATTTTTCTTATATACGTTTCATAGAAAACCGATTGCGAGAAAAATTCGGATTTGAAGGCGTGCCTATTACGATTATCATTGAAAAAAATCGGCTGATACATGGGAAGCACGAAGAAGGCAATATAAAACGAAACAAATAAAAAATTTTTATGAAAATAATAGTCGGCTTGGGCAACCCGGGCGAAAAATATAATAATACGCGGCATAACGCGGGTTTTATGGCTTTGGATTTTTTTGCTGAAAAAGAAAATTTAATTTGGCAATTTGATAAAAAATTTAATATTAATTTTATTAAACATAACGATACTTTTTTTATTAAACCGCTCACTTTCATGAATAATTCCGGTCAATCAGTTGCTCTGTTTATGAATTATTATAAATTGCTTCCAAAAAAAATCGGATTGATCAGACAAGAAAATTCAGATATTTCGCAAATTTTAACTGTTGTTCATGATGATTTGGATATTGAATTAGGGAAATATAAAATTTCAACAGACTCCCGCTCAGCAGGACACAATGGCGTGCAATCAATTATTGACCATTTAAAAACCAAAAACTTTAGGCGCGTTCGCATTGGGATAAAAAATAATAAACCGGAGCAGATGCCGGTTGAGAAATATGTTTTGCAGAAGTTTAGTGAAGAGGAGATGGGGGTTGTTGATTGTTTGATTGGTGAGATAATAAATACTGATTTTATAAAATTATGAGCACTAAAAAATTAAAAGAATATAAAAAAAATCCGCCATATAGATATAATACGCGGGGTTAAATTAATAAACTTCAGTAAAATCATAAAAGAAACAATGAGGGCTCCGGAAAGAAAAAAAATATTGAACTGGAAACAAAAAAACTGGAAATGTCTTTGGCAATAATTAATCTGCGGAAAAAGAAAAAAATAAGCCAGGCAAAGCTGGCTGAAAAAATCGGAATGAAGCAAAGCGCTGTCGGACGAATTGAAGCCGGAAAACAAAATCTTACAATTGAAACTTTGCAAAAAATCGCTTTTGCGCTTAATAAGGAGTTGGTTGTTGGGTTTCGGTAAAAATTAATATTGTTTTTAAAAAAAGACCCTTGATAAATGCTTACAAGGGTCTTGTTATTTTGAGCTACTTTTTTTAATCAGTTTTTGAGACAACGAACGGAATAACCAGCCTTATTGTAGCCACCATAAAGATCAACGAGGATCTTCTCACTAGGATCAAAGCAACACACCCACGAATGAAGAAGATCATATGGAGTTGATGACCAAAAAATCGCAATTTTTCCAATATTGCTAAACCACCCACCAGATTCTCTGCAGCCAACTAGCAAATTCAAATTATTTAAATCAAATTTAGCTATATGCGTAACCCAGTCATGTTTAGTTGGTATACGTTTATTCATTTTTTTAGTTTCTTGCATAGCTGCATTTTTGTCAAATAACTGTTGTCCAATAAATCTCTTACTAACCCCACTTACATACTCCCAAACAAGATTATCTGGACATTGAAGATAAGTAATTCCTTGATTATTAAGCAAATCCCAACCAGTTGAATCAATTTTAAAATTTTCCTCTTCCAATAATTCAATCATCTTGTTCTCCCTTCTGTTAATTTTTAAAATTAACAAACTTTATAAATTGCTAATTTAATTCAAAATATTTCAAAGAACCAAAACTATCCTCCAAATTATTGCCTAGGAGCAGTGGCACGAGGCCTCATGCAAAGACTCTGGTCAAACCAGGAGGGCGGTTTGGCTTTTGTCACTCCTAGACAAAAATTTGGAAACTATTTTAATATCGTATTAATTTATTTTTTATGCTATTATTAAAATACTAATCCGCAAATTACTGTTTGCCGCTAAAGAAAGATTAACAAGCGATACGCAAGGAGGAGCGTATTTTTTTATTAAAATTCTCGCGACAAGCAGTAATCTATTTATTAGATATTCTAAATATTTTTAAATACGATATTAGACATTAGCATAAATATTAAAATAAGTCAAGTATTTTTGGCAAATTTTTTTACCCAAAGGGCACCTTGTATTTTTTACTAAAATTAGCCTTATTTTTATGTTTAAAAACAATGATGATAAATTTTTAATCGCGCTTAACCACTTTCCCAAATTCGGTCCGATAAGAATGAAAAAAATTTCTAAATATTTTTCTTCTTTTGAACATGCATTTAAAGCTAATTTAGATGAACTTAAGGCATCCGGGATCAAAGAAAACATTGCTAATGAATTTATTGTTGTTCGCTCAAATATTGATATTGAAAAATTAATTGATATAATACAAAAAGAAAATATTAAAATCTGCAAAATAACTGATGATGATTATCCTCGTTTGTTAAAAGAAATATACGATCCGCCGTATTTTTTTTATTACAAAGGATCAATCGATAATATAAATAATTCCAGCATCGGCGTAGTTGGCGCGCGCAAATACACAAATTACGGCGAACGCACCATTGAAAAAATTGTTTATAATTTAGCTAAAAATAATTTAAACATCATAAGCGGACTGGCGCTTGGAATTGACGCTTTGGCGCATAACACCTGCCTTAACGCCAAAGGAAAAACAATAGCCGTTCTCGGTACCGGCATAGACAAACAAAGCCTTTATCCTTTTGCAAATCGTTATTTGGCGGAAAAAATAATCACGGCAGAAGGCGCGATTATTTCCGAATTTCCACTAGGCACCGAGCCTTTAAGATACAACTTTCCGCAAAGAAACCGCATAATATCAGGTCTGTCATTCGGTACTTTAGTTGTTGAAGCGGCTGAAAAATCAGGAGCGCTGATAACCGCTCGTTGCGCTTGCGAACAAAACCGCGAAGTCTTTGCGGTTCCCGGCAGTATATTTTCAGACATGTCAATCGGTCCGAATGAACTGATAAAACAAGGCGCAAAACCGGTTACAAAAGCTGATGATATTTTAGAAATCCTTGATTTAAAAAATGTTAATAATTATATAGATAACACAAAGCTCCCTTTGGGTGAAAAAATAATCGCCGAAAGCGAAGAAGAAAAAGTTATTTTAGAACATTTAAGTCTTGAAGCAATTCATATTGACGAATTAATCCGTTTAACAAAACTAAATACATCAACTATTAGCAGTACTCTAATTATTCTGGAAATGAAAGGCGCAATTAAAAATTTGGGTAATATGCAGTATATTTTGCTTTGACAGCTTGCAAAAAAATGAAAAATCAGTTATAACTAATTAAAGCAAGATTAAATCTTAAATCAAATATTTATATGAACCTAGTTATCGTAGAATCCCCAACAAAAGCAAAAACCATTGCCAGATTTTTGGGGAAAAAATATAAAATTGAATCATCTTTCGGGCATGTTCGCGATTTGCCAAAATCAACCATCGGCGTTGACATGGAAAATGATTTTAAACCTAAATATCTTGTTCCTGATAAAGCGCGGAAAAATTTAAATAAATTAAAAGAATTAGCTAAAAAAGCCGACAAAATTATACTCGCTGCTGATGAAGACCGTGAAGGAGAGGCTATTGCTTGGCACTTGCAAGAAGCATTAAAAATTCCCGAAGACAAGGGCGAACGGATTGTTTTTCATGAAATTACAAAATCAGCCATTATTGAGGCTTTAAAAAATCCGCGAAAAATTAATATGAAAATGGTTGACGCTCAGCAAGCCAGACGCGTTTTGGATCGCTTGGTTGGCTATGAACTATCCCCTTTTCTATGGAAAAAAGTTGCCAGAGGCTTGTCAGCCGGCCGCGTGCAAAGCGTGGCGCTTCGCTTAATTGTTGAAAGAGAAAAAGAAATCAAGGCTTTTAAACCTGATGAATATTGGACTATTGACGCTAATCTGCTTAAACAAACAGGAAACGAAAAAATTATTAAAGCCAAACTGAATAAAATTAAAGGTAAAACCGTTCAAAAACTTGGCATATCAGACAAAAAACATGCTGATAAAATCACCAAAAATTTGGAAAACGCCAAATATATTGTGGATGATGTGCAAAAAAAACAAACCAAAAAAAATCCTCCAAAACCTTTTACAACTTCCACTCTGCAACAAACAGCTAATCGCTGGCTTGGTTTTTCGGCAAAACAAACAATGATGGTAGCGCAACAACTTTATGAAGGTCTTGATTTAGGCGGAGATTCCGGCGGATTAATCACATACATGCGTACTGATTCTTTAAATTTATCAAATAAATTTCTTGGCGATGCCAAAGATTATTTAAATAATACTCTTGGAAAAGAATACGCGCTCGCGTCGCCGCGCAAATTTAAAACAAAATCAAAAGGCGCGCAAGAAGCGCATGAAGCGATTCGTCCCACAGAAGCAAACCGTGATCCTGAATCTTTAAAAAATAAATTAAACAATAACCAATATAGATTATATAAACTTATTTGGCAGAGAACTATGGCGGGACAGATGCCTGAAGCCTTGCTGGATGCCACCACTATTGATATTGACGCAAAAGACACTGATTACCAATTCCGCTCAACAGGACAGGTGTTGCGCTTTGACGGTTACTTAAAAATATATCCTGAAAAAAGCAAAGAACTGGAATTGCCGGCAGTTGATAAGAATGAAGAACTTAAATTAAAACAACTGGACACTGAACAACATTTCACAAAACCGCCTGCCCGCTATTCCGATGCCGGACTGGTAAAAGAATTGGAAAAATATGGCATTGGCCGTCCTTCAACTTACGCGCCGACAATCGCCACCGTAATCGCCAGAAATTATGTTAACCGCGATGATAACAAAAAACTGTTTCCGACTGAAATATCATTCGTAGTCATAGACCTCTTGTCCAATCATTTCCAAAAAATCGTTGACTTTCAATTTACCGCCCAAATGGAAACCGATCTTGATAAAATCGCGGAGGGAAAAATTAAATGGCAGCCTGTTATAAAAAACTTTTACAAACCCTTCCAT
>JAGLLI010000051.1 GCA_023140595.1 Candidatus Parcubacteria bacterium | reverse complement strand
TATGGACTTTCTTTTTTGTGGGGTTTATTAGTTCAAATTCTACTGATTTTGGATTAACGAATTTTTCTTTTGGTTCTGTCACTAAAAAATATCTGTCTTCCAAATCAGGCAATTCTATAAATTGAAAATTATCATAGCGCGTAATGATATTTGTTTTTTTATCTTTTGAATATCCGTAAATGTATAATCTTGCCGAATCAGCGCCTATCGGCGTTTTTATTTTTTTTGCGAACTCTTGCCAATCATGATTTTCAATATCAATTATTTCGCTGATTATTGTTTTATATTCGTTATTAAACTGCAAGTAATAGCCGGCTGCTTCCGCGTTCCGGCTTTGAAAATCAAAACTTAATAAATAATCAGTATTTTCTTTAATCGCAAAGACTGTATCCGCGCAGGCAATATGCCTTTCAGCTTCAAGCTGTAAGGAATTTTTACCGTCGCTTGAATCATTGATTAATTTAATTGCCAATTTTGGATTATCATCATAATTATTGCAATCTCCGACAGTTTCCGACCATAATCCGTTTTCAAAAGATCCGTTTGGAACAATATTCTTGTAATCATAATAAGAATCAACATATTCAAAAATATTATCACCTGTCAATTCAATTTCTTTCTTTTCAAATTCAGGCCTGTATTCTATTTTTATTTCTTTTTCCAAATCCAATTTTAACAAAGAAAAATTATCGTAACGATTAATAATATTTGTTTTTTCGTCCGCCGAATAAGCATATAAATACAATCTTGCGGATGTCGCGCCAACAGGCGTTTTTATTTTTTTACTAAAAGTATTCCAGTTTGTATCTGATATAAATATTCTCTCGCTAATGGTTGTTTTATCTAGATCATTAAACTGCAAATAATAGCCTGCGTTTTTCGCGTTTGGACTTTGATAGTCAAAACTGAACAAATAATCCGCGTTCGCTTGAACTAAAAATTCATTTGTTGTACAGGCAATATGCCTGATTGCTTCCAACTGTAAATATTGATTTTCTTCGCTATTTATAGAATCTAATTTTTCTATTCCCGCAAAGGCGTTTCCAGTAATTCCTATTTTCATATTTAAAACAGGATTGTTATCATAAGCATTGCAATCTCCGACCTCTTTATCCCACAATCCCTCTTGAAATGAAGCGTTTGGAATAAAATTTTTATTGTTTGTTGAATATAATCTTTGGGTGTCACTTTTGCCAATTATTCCTAAATTTTGCTCATTATCTTTTTGAATTAATATTAATTGCGTTCCGAGGTAAATATAATATTTTTTATTTGCGTCAAGTGTATCTTCAAATAAAATCTCTTCTTTAATATTTTTAATATCAAGATGTTTGTTGTTAATTAATAAATTATTTCCATGCTTAGTATAAAATTTTATTTTATCATTATCCGTTAAACAATAAAGACTTGTTTTGGCTTCGTTAATATAAAGAAAATTTAAATTATTTTTATTTAACAATCTATTTTTATCTAATACTCTGCCGTCTTTAACGCTATTTTTTTGAACGTCTTTAAAAATATCAGATAAAACAGGAAATGTCGCTGTTGTGTTATTATTCGCGGCATCATTACTCGCGATATAGTAAAAATCTTTTTTCAAAATATTTTTAGCAAAATTTGAAATATCATATTTTTCGTTATCCGAATTTAAAAGCAAAAAAATATTATCCAAAGAAAAAATTCTAGGCGCGTAATCCTTAACACGCAAAATATTTTCATTAATTCTTTCTAACTGTCCTGGATTATTTTTTATCAGCTTATTAAAAAAATCTTTATCATTTTTTATTAAGCTTAAATTATTATCATAAACATGCGATGGCACATATTTTTCATAATTAGATTCATAAATATCTGAAAAATCATAAATATATTTTATATTATATTTTCTTAAATTTTCTATATCATAAGTTTTTAATAACTTGTATTGAATAGAATTTTTAAAATTTGATGCTGTCGGATTATGCGCGAAATCTTTTCCTGAAAATTTAATAAAACTATCATATCCGGTATTATTTAATAAAAAACCGTTATCTGTTTTTACGTTTACGTCGCTAATGGAATATTGTCCAAAAAAAGGATAATACAAAATACGATACACGGAATTATCTTCTTTATTGTTTTTTTCAAAATCATTAAATTGCGATCTGACATGGGAAAAATTTATCGCATGAGGATATTTATAAAATTGGATTAAATTAATAACAAAAAATATTATTATAAAATAAAAAAATACAGTTTTCATTTTCCCCTTCTTAATAACTGTGCTAATAGAAAAAATTAATAACAAAATAATTAAAGGGGCAAAATGACCGACTTCCCTAAACATTGGATATAAAATTTTTATAGGCCAAATTTGAAATGAAAAATATATTCCGGTGCTTAAAATCATTAAAATCATTAAACAAGTAAAAAAGAAACTGGCAATTTTGTCTTTTATTTTATTTTTTAACAAAAACAAGAACAAAAATATAAAAAACACGGTAAAAAAATATAAATATTGAATTTGATAAAATCTATCTATCAAAGTAGCCTTTGAAAAAGATAAATTAAAAACATTAAGAAAATCCATTTTTTGCGAATCCGCGAAACTTACTTTGGCGGCAGCGCCGCTGACTTCTGACATTTCGTTTACTCCCAAAATAAAATTTGACAGCCACATTAAATTTATTAAAAATGGCAATAAACAAATAATAATAAAATGCTTTAAGTTAAATTTATTAAAATTGAAGCAAAAAAACAAAATCACAAATAAAAAACCTATTACAAAAAATTGAATTTGAGCTCCGATAAACGATAATAATAATCCTACAATTAAAGCGCTTTTTAAATCTTTTTTAAATTTAAACAGCAAATAATATATTAAATATATAAAAATCAAATATGACACAGAATAATTAAAATGACCGGCAATAAATTTATAAAAAATAGCAGGATTAATTAAAGCGATTAGCCCTAAAAAAAACGCCCAAGTTGATGTTAATTTTTTATTAATAATTAAAAAAACTCCGAAAGAGCTAAAAGAAAATAATAATATGTATAAACAATATCTGAATATTTCAGGATTTAAAAAATCGAATAAAGACAAAAAAAATCTCAGTATATAATCAGTTGAATAATCTAATGGCTGTCCAAAATTTAATTCTGTCCAGCTAAAGCTCCTGTTTAAAAAAATATTTTTAATATGCTCCTTAAAATAAGGAAAAGTCAAATCCCAGTATTGTCCAAAACCGTTTCTAACAGCATATAATATTAATATATAAATTAATAAATATAAAAAAAATATTTTGATTAATTTTTTGTTTAAAATATTTTTTATGTTAAATAAAATTTTTTGAAATAAACCATGCATAAAATAATTTTTTTACTCGCTGTTGCTTGTTAGTAAGCTATAAATTTCCTCCCCTGTTTTTTCCCATGAAAACTCGCTGGAAAATTTTAATGCTTCGTTGCTGATTTTTTTATAATATTCGCTGTCTTTTAATAACCTTAAAATTTCATCAGCCATTTTTTTATTATCCAAAATATCAACTTTTATCATGCCTTTTTTAAAAACATCAAAAACCGGCAAATTGTAAGCTACAACAGGCAAGCCACATTTCATCGCCTCCAAATTAACTATGCCGAAACTTTCATAAAGGCTTGGCATTAAAAATATTTTTGATTGCTTCATATATTTAAACCTTTCGCCCCCCGTAATAACTCCTTTATATTCAATATGCTTGCCTAAATTTTTAGCTTTAATTTTCTTAAAAAATGCTTTTTTAATTTTATCATTTGCGCCGCCCAAAATAACAATTTTAATATCTTTCTTTTTTTTTCTTAATATATCTACTATTTTAAGCAACTCAAAAAGGCCTTTCTGTTGATGAAATCTTCCCAGCCAAATTAAATCATACTTTTTATTTTCTTGCTTTATATTCAAGGCATCAATTCCGCCAAATTTTTTTATTACATAAATTTTATTTTTAAAATATTTCTTGCGCAATATATTTTTATAATAAAAATTTACTGTCAAAATAATACCACTGCTAAACGTTAATTGTCTATATAGCAATTGATTTAATTTATAATGAATAATGGTTAATTTCGGCATTTGAAATTTTCCGGTAAAGTGGCCTTCATAGCCTTTGAAAATATTTGGAGCAAGCATATGAAACCAATAAAATAATTTTGCTTTTTTATTTTTTTTTGCCAAAAAATAAAAAGGAATGGAATCTGGGAAAAATTCAGAACTGCAAACAAGAACATCATCATCTTTTACTGCGATATTTTTTACCAGCTTGACTGATTTTATAATTCTTAAAAGATACAAAATAAAAATATGATATTTTTTTTCATGATGATAGGCTTTAATTATTTTGTATTCTAAAAATTCATCTTCGCATAACCCGAGTTTTTTGTATGTATATCTCCCATTCTCTGTTGTCAACAAAATATTCTTCAAACCCTTGGATTTAAAATACTTTATATTTTTAAGCATGCAAATCTCTCCGCCGCTGATATCGGTTCCTATTTTCGCGAATTCTATATGATATATTTTCATATATATTAAATTATATTTTTATTTAAAAATCTAAAAATTTATTAATTTTTCCAATGCTTTTTAAAAATTCGCAATGGCGCTTAAAATCATCAAATAAACAGCTATACAAGCAGCCGTTATCCGACTTTGAAATAATATGATATGCTTCTATAATTAAAAATTCTTTTTTGCTTTGTTTTTCTTTTTCTAAAAGTTTTTTATAATATTTCTCTACTTTTGAAAAATTCGTATGCTTGCTAAACGAAATCGTGTTAAGTAGAATTTTTTTTGAATTATCGCTTAAATCTTCAACAAAATTTGTTCCTATTTCCGAAGTTCTGGCAAAGTCATAATTTTTTGAAACAGAGCTTAAAATATCTTTATCAAGATAACCTCCGGGATATAAAAAGGTAATAATTTTCTTTTTAAAAATTTTTTCCAACGTATGTTTTGAATCAATAATTTCTCTGGTTTTTTTAAACTCAAAAATTTCTTTTTTATTTTCATTATCTTTTTTAAACTCAAAAAAATTTAATATCCTGAAAAAATAGTCAGTTTTATCAGGAAATAATTTTACTCTTGAAAAAGTTTTTTTTATTTTTTCACGAATATTATAAGCAGGCGTAATATGGTAATAGCCGTGCGATGCTATTTCCATATTTAAATTTTGCATAGCGTCAACAATCAATTCTTTGGACGCTATATTTCTATTTTCAAATTTCTTACCAATCAATCCAGCCGGAACACCGACAACCATTGGAAAATTAACTCTCTCGCTTAAAAAAAGCTTAAGGGTTTTTTCATCCGCGTCGTCTATTGTAATAATAAATCTCATATTTTTTTTATTATTCCGATTAAATATCCGGCTCCTCCAAAGCCAAACTTAAAAAAATTATAAATAATAAAACTCAACCCCAAAATCGGGTGGAAAATAAATTTTTTCCAATTTTTTAAATAAATATTGCGAATAAACTTTAATTGACTTTTTGACTCATTCTCGTTTTCGCTTTTATAATTCACAAAGTCCTTGCCATATTCATAATATTTCATTAAATGCTTTAAAAAACTTTTTGGCTCGCCCAAATGCAATGCTTCAGCGCCAATAAAACCGGTTTTATAATTTACTTTATTTAATTTATTTTGAAAATCATAATCTTCACCGGCTATAATTGCCTCATTATAACCTCTGATTTTTTGAAAAACTTCTTTTTTTAAAAATCTCGCGGCTGAATGAGTAATATCGTATTTATACATATCAACTTCAAATTTCCTAATTTTAGCAATCCAACTAACTCTTACATCAGGGCTGTTATGCACAACAACCGCGTCAAAACCTTCATTGATTTTATTCAAACACTGCCAGACAACTTCTTTGTCTAAAATAAAATCGCTGTCAACTCTGTAAAGAAATTCACCATTGCTTTTTTCAACTCCAAAATTAAACTGTGCCGATCTTTCATGACCTTTGATAAAAACTTTATTTGTATATTTTTTGGCAATTTCAACTGTTCTGTCGCCTGAAAAATTATCAACCACGATTAACTCAATATTTTTATAAGTTTGCTTTTTGATTGATCTCAGGCATACTTCTAAAAATTCAGATGAATCCTTGGTTATAACAATAATTGAAACTAATTGATTATTCATAAAAATTAATTATTATATTTATAATTCAAACTGTGGCATCCGAAACATGGCGGTAAAAATCCGTCTTTTGCAATCCTGTCTTGAAATTCTCTTGCCTTTTCAGAATCCCACATATTCTTTAAACTGGCATTATCATTCAAATTCCCCATTTTATTGCCAAAACACAAACAAACATTAGCATTGCCCAATATGCTTAAAGAATTAAGCGGAGACGAACAAAACGAATTTTTGTTTGGAAATATTCCCGCATAATATTTTTCCAAATTATTAATTGCCGGTCTTTCTGATAATTTTGTTTTGCAAGTTTTTACCTTATTACGAATCTTTTTAAAACCGGTTTTTAATTCTTCAACCTGCTCTGAATTTAAATAATAATCTTTATCAATCAAAACGCCGTCTCTATATTCGCCTAAATTATTTTTTTCCATATAGCGCATAATAATTTTTTGCATTTTAGCCGTATAAAAACTATAATGCTGAATGCACAATTCATCAGCGCCCAAGTTCTCAACAAAATCATAAATCTTTGGCAATTCATTATAATTTTCTTTCCGTATAACAGTATTTATTTTAATATTTAATGACAATTTTTTTAAATTATTTCTTTTGTTAATTAAACTTTTAATTCCGCTAACGGCGCGATCAAAAGTTTCCGTGTTATTGCCTTTTACTTTGTTATGAATTTCCTTGTCATAATGATCCAAGGACACAGACAAAAAATTCAAACCCGAATTTAATATGTTTTCAACATTCTCAGGCAAAAAAAATCCATTGGTTGACATAGCTGTAATAATCCCATTCTTTGACAACAAATTTATAATATCAAAAGTATGCTTATTAATTAAAGCTTCTCCGCCGGTAATATAAAACATTGGCTTGTATTTTTTTAATTCAGGCAATATTTTTTTAATGTGCCTAAGCGTAATCTGTTCCTCTGCAATATGCTTATTTCTATAAGCGGCGTTTAAACATCCATCACAGCTAAGATTGCATTTGTTTGTTATAAACATGGTAATTATGCGCGGAAACGGCGTTCTCTTGCGAGATAAAATCTTATCCATTGCCAAATTTTTGGCAGTGCGCGGAAAAGCCAAGGCCAAATAAATTTTCTTAATAATATCAATATTATTTTTAAAATCTTTTTTCATATTATTTTCTAATTTTAAAAGTCATAAAATGACAATGAGTTTTGTCTATATTCCCAAAAAAACTTGGCAATGGAAAATATCCGGCACCTTTAATTTCTTCTATTTTAAATCCCAAAATCTCAAAATATTCTTTTAATCCGCGAATATTATAAATGCGAACATGATTCCACGATTCTAAATGCGCTATTCTGTCTTTGTGAAGAGCAAGCGGATTTCCAATTCCTTGCGCCTTATTTGAAAAATTCGTAAGCGAAAAAATCTGCCATCCCATAATACCGGAAAAAATGTTGCACCAGCTGCTGGCATTTTCAGTGCTAATTACAACATATCCATTTGGTTTTAATATTCTATAAATCTCTGAAAGAAAATTATCTGAAGTGTTCAAATGTTCTATTACCTGATTAGCATGGATTGCGTCGAAAAAATTATCTTCAAAATCAAATTTACCGTTTAAATCAAATTTTTTTATTTTGACTCCTTTGTCTTTTGCCATTTCAATACTTTTATCAACAACATCAACTCCATAAATATTCTTTGTACCAATTTGTTTCGCGAATTTTACGGACAGAGCGCCGTCATCGCATCCAAGATCAAGAAAATTCGCTTGATTGTTTTTTTCAAGCAATACTGAGATATTCTGAATATTTAATTTCTCAGAATCGCTATATAATTTTTCCAAATATTTTTTTATCATAGTTTTTTATTTATTTAATTAAAAATCAAATTTATAATTCCATTCTTTGACAACAAATTTATAATATCAATATTATTTTTAAAATCTTTTTTCATAAAAATTGTCAATTATTTTTTTAAAATCATTATAACTATTTTCAAAATTAATTTTCTTGCTCCACTCCCAAGCATTTTTTCTTAATTTATTATAATTATCTTTATTATTTAATAAATTTATAATATTTTTCGCTAAAACATCTGGATTATTTTTCGCGCATACAATTCCGGTTTTATTATGCCTTACACTGTCTCTAAGTCCCGCAACATCATAAACAACAGCAGGAGTTCCCTGGCTGTTTGCTTCTGTAACAATTAAACCCCAGCCTTCTCGTACTGAAGTAACGCAAATTAAATGCGATTTTCGCATTAACTCAATTTTTTTGCTCTTATTGACTCGTCCCAAAACCTCAACTGATCCGCCATATTTTGATCTTGCGATTTTATCAAGAACCTTTTTTCCATATTTACCGCTTGTGTCCCCTGCCATAATCAATTTTAATTCAGGCATTTTTTTCTTAGCTAACTCAAAAGCCTTAACTATATGGACAGTTCTCTTCATGCCCCTAAAAGCGCCTAAGCTCAGCATTGTTGGCATTTTATATTTTATAACTTTACAATTTTCTAATTCGTTAACTGGAGCAATCTCTATGCCCTCGCTGATAATATTAATATTTTCTTTTTTAAAACCGAATTTTACAAGATTATTTTTTGTGCTTTCTGAAACTGTTATTACTTTGCTTTTTCGCAATAGCCATAAATAAACAGGCTCTGCCAAATAACCGATTAAATTAAAAGGTGTCATCATTTCATAAAACCAAATTTCTCTCGCAAGCTGATGAATAAATAATATATTTTTTTCTTTTACATAAAATTTAGCAAAAAACGGAACAGTATTAATTTCATCAATTACCAAATCCGCCCAGTCTTGCAAATTTTTTTTATAATATTTATAAACATGCCAATAAACTGAAAATCTATTTCCAAGCCTGATTATTTTAAAACCATTGGGATGTATTTTTGTATCAGTATTGTCAGACGCATTCTGTAGAGACACATTGCAATGTGTCTCTACAGAATGTGCCTCTACGTAAGTAAATCCCCCAACCAAAAACAAAACCTCATGTCCGTCAGCAACCAATCTTTTTGCCAATTCCTCATTCACGTCTTCAGCTCCGCCTGCAAGCGGATTTTTTTTATCTTTCCATGTTAACCAAAGTATTTTCATAAAAAAAGTTAAACTTTAAACTTACTAATAACATATAGCGGCCGATTTGCAACCTCGTTTTGTATATTGCCGATGTATAAGGCTATCAAGCCCAAACAAACCAAAACTATGCCGATTAAAAAAAGAATAATTACAGCCAAAATGGCAGGACCTGAAAAATTAAGACGCAATGGATCATTTAAAATATATTTTTCAATAAAAATAAAAATTCCCAAAAAACCGGATATTAAAACAATAACAACGCCCAGCTTGCCGACAAGTTTAAGCAAAAAAAGGCTATGCCCGACTAAAGTATCAACAGTCAAACCGAAAAGCTTGCAAGGATTATATCCTGCCTTGCCTCGCATTCTTTTATTTGCCTTAAAATAAACAAAATCTTTTTTAAAACCAAGCCAATCCAACAATCCTCTGGTAATCCTGTTTCCTTCGGTAAATTTATTAAATTCATTGACAATCTTTCTGTCTATTAAACGAAAATCAGTCGCGTTTGGAATTATTTTTGTTTCTCCGACGCTATTCATAAATTTATAAAAAAGAAATGAGCCAAAACGTTTGACAATGCCCTCGCCGTTATTTTCTCTTCTTATTCCAATAACCGTTTCAGCTCCCGCCTCCCATTTTTCTATAAATTTTGGAATTAATTTAACAGGATGCTGTAAATCCGCGTCAATCATTAAACAAGCGTCACCCTTGCATCTGTTTATGCCTGCTGTTGTAGCCATTTCCTTGCCAAAATTTCTTGAAAATTCCAAATATTTTATTTGCCTATCTTTGCCGGCAAGATTTTTCAAAATTTCTTGCGTCTTATCAAAGCTTCCGTCATTAACAAAAATCATTTCACATCTATATGGAATATTTTTAAAAATATTTTTTATATCATTATGAATAAACGGAATATTTTCCGCTTCATTATATGTTGGGATTATTATTGATATCAATTTCCTCATAACGTTTTTTGCTTTTGGCTATTTCTGAATAAACTAAAAACAAAAGAAAAATTAATGTTAAGACGCTGCCTAAAATAAAATTATTTATTATATTATTAATACTCTGATGATTAAAAAATGATAAAATAATTACCGTTAGCGGGGCAATCACAGCCGGAAAAAATAGCAATTTATTTCTTAAAGCAAATAAATAGAAAAATAAAATATTTATAATTGAAACAAAAAATAATAAAATGCTTAATTTTGGCAAAAAACCCGCAAATGATAAGTATTTATCACCTATCAAATGATTGACTACCGTATCATAAAATAGAAAAAACGTCAATAGTACGATTCCTCCGACACTAATAACTAAAAATAAAGCTTTTAATAAAGTTTTTATATTTTTCTTTTTTTTATCATCAATTTTTATCGCAGGCAAAAGAACGGCTGAGATTGATCCTGTTATAAAAAATATAATTCTGGCAATAGTGGCTATTCCGCTGTAAAGTCCGGCTTCATTAGCCGGAAAATAATATTTAACTATTACCACATCAAAGGTGTATAAAAATGTTACACAAAGGGTTCCGGCTAAAATAAGAATGCCGTAAATAAGCTCTTTTTTTATTTTGCTGTTTATTTTTATTTTTTTACTTCCATTTATGGCTAGATGGTCTTTTGTTTTTAATAAAACGTACAAAAATGCAATTGCCTGAGCAATTAACAATCCCATTATCGCCCCAAAAGAAGACCAGCCGATATACACAAAGATAACAGCAAAAATCAAACGCCCTGCAGACATTATTATATTTGCCATTGAAATTTCTGAAAATTTATTTAATCCCTGTAAAATCGCCTGTCTGATATTAAAAAAATTTCCTAAAAAAAGAAGAGCTGATAAAACTATAAAAGGCCAAAAAGAAGCAAACTTTAATTTTTCTTGTAACTGCCCGCTAAAAATTATTATTAAAAAAGAAATCGCGATAAAAAAATAATAAGCAAACTTACCAAGCATTAAAATCAGTTTTTCTCTTTCTGTTTTATCTTCAATATTAGCAACTAAATTAACAACAATATTTTTAAAAACTCCTCCAAAAATACCTAAAAATAAAAAAATGGAAATTATCGCCTGCACTTCCCCAAAAGCCTTAACGCTCATCATCCTTCCGAGTACCGGATGATAAAGATAATTTAAAAAAGACACAATCATTGATCCCATAAAAAGAATAAAATTGTTTTTTATAAATTTATCGTTGGTTATTTTTTTTAAAAAAAAATTCATAAATATAATTTTTTAAAGCGCGAAATTAACGCGTATTTTACACTAGCATATCAAGATAAATTTGTCAATAAAAAAATAGCTAAAAATAGCTAAAATTAAAAATTTGACAAATTAAAAAAGCGACTTGCAAGCCGCTTTTTTATTGAATTTTTTTAAATTTACGCTGTCTGCTTGCTTCTAATAAACAACGCGGAACCGGCTAAAGTTAATGATGAAACAAAAAGAATAATAAATTCGTTAAGCTTAAATCCGGTTTCAGCCAGAACTATCACTCTTTCCACTTCAAGGCTTGCGGAATCCGTAACGCTTTCATGGTTATCAGCGCTGGCGCTGGCGTTATTCGCGTAAATCTTTGCAGCCGCGTTCGCGCTTACTTCCGCCATATATTTTACCGCGGCTTCTTCGCCTGGATTAATATCTCCTAAATCCCAATCTTTAATATTGCTGTCAAAATCCTGAAAGCTAATACCCGGAGGCAAAATATCATTTAATTTAACGTTAAAGGCGGTTAAACTGCCTTCGTTTTTTACTGTGATTGAAAATTCTATATCTTTTTCACCGGGATTAACTTTTGTTTTGTTTACGGTTTTAGCGATAGTCAAAACAGGCGCGCCTTCCTCTCCAAGCACTATTATTCCTCCTCCGGCGCAAACAGGCAAAGCGATTTCTATTTCTTTTCCTATTTTTTCAATAGAATTATAATTAGATATCGGCCTGAAATAATAAGTTGTGTTAGAATTTAGTCCGGCTATTTCAACAGAATGTCCGGTAACCATATTGAAATTTTCATCGCTTGAAAAAGCATACCCGTAATTCGGTTTTGTTTCTCCACTTATATCAGAATGGCTTACAGTATCATAAACAACTCTTGAACCGGCAAACTTATTTGTAAGCCATGTTATTGTTGCTGAATCGCAATCAGCTTGCGCCTGTTCGTTGCTGATTATAAGCCCCTGAGGAACTGAGCCGCCTCCGCCGCCGCCTCCGCCGCAACTCGCGTCAGAACCATTGCAATCCTCATCAATGCCATTGCCACAAATTTCATTTTCAGGAGTTACTTCGCCATCGCACTGTCCCCAGCTTCCATTAGCGCATGTTTGCTCTCCCGCGCGGCAAATCCCTACATTTTCAGTTCCATCGGATCCGGTATATTGACAAGGCCTGGTTTCACCATTAGTACATTCTGTTTCTTTTTCATAATAATTTGCAAAATTTATGCTGGTAGTGGCTGTTCCCTCGCCTAAATTAAAATAATAAAATTGGTCATTAACCGGATATGTCTGCAGCCAAGGACTGCTGCTTGCCTCGCTAACACCGTAATCGCTTGCTGTTAAATTCGTAAACTCATAAAACCCGAGACTGTCTGTGGTGGTTGTACTTATTATATTACAAGCGCCGGGAGTACTTGATGCCGGATCTAAATTGATATTGCTTTTATCTAAAAATGTAAATCCGCCTGACAAATAAGGACAACCGATTAATTGCATTTCCCAACCGGAAACAACCGCTCCGCCTTCATCAATAAGACCGTTATTATTCAAATCATTATATTTATAACCGGAAATTGAGCTTGTTGCCGGCTCATCAGATATTTCATAATTACCAAAATGCACATTATTAATATGTTCTTCCCAATCAATAGTAAAAGTATTTGGATTAGGCGCATAAGTTTGTATCCAGCCAGCCTGCAAAGTTTCAATTATTACATAAGTGTCTGGCGGCAAGCCAGAAAATTGGTAACAGCCGTTTTGGTCAGTTTCCTGGGCCATATGGCCATTTACACCGCCAGTTAAAATTATTTCCCAGCCAGCCAAAGTTGTATTTCCTGTTATAACATCATCGTTTGGATCGCTATCTTGATATTTACACCCGGAAATTGAGCCATATTCGCAAATTTTTTGACTAATAGACTGATAAATGCCGGCTAATTGACCAGAGGTTGGAGATGAATAAAATTCGCCATTAGTGGCATCAGCAATATATTGGAGTGTTCCGGCATCAGCATCGTCGCCCAAGCCGATTGTAAAAATTTTGTACCCCGATAAAGCAGCCAAATCAGCCATGTCTTTAGCGTGCTGAACGGCATTTCCATCCGGTTTATTTGCCTTGCCGTCAGTTAAAAGAATTATTACTTTTACCGCCTGCGGATTAGCGCCGGCGCTTGACCCAAGCTCGGTATTAGCCAGAGCAATTGCATCACCGATATTAGTTGCTCCGTCGGCAATTAACGCGTTAACGGCAAATTCTGTTGAATCACTATCTCCTGCTCCCATGTGATTATCTGAAAGTGTTTTATTCAAAATGGCATTATCAGCAAACGAAACTAACGCTGATTGATCATTTTGCCCCAAGTTGCCTAAAAAAATTTTTGCCGCGTCTTTAGCGTCAACTATTTTGCTATTTGCTGCCGGCGTATAAGTTGGCGCTTTGTATGAATAATAAGCAGAGGACTCATCAAACTGATCCCTTGTATCCATGCACCACTGCTCGGTCTCATCATATCTAATATCTAAAAACCAAGTATAATAACCCTGGCCAGCAACCTCTTTTATTTCCGTCCATTCACACTTACTCTGGGCGGCGCCTTCTTCCATACTGCCTGATCTGTCAATAATTAAAACCACATCAACATCTGCTTCGCATAAATTATCATTTTCAGCGTTAACAACAGCAGGTAAGCCCATAAAAAACAGGCACCCTAAACTCATTTGAAAAACAAGCAAAAGCCCGCTTGCAAAAGCTATTTTTTTAATAACTTTTTCTCTTTTTTGATTTTGTAAAAATTTGTAAACGTAATTAAAATATTGCATAAATTTTATTAATACAGAGCCCTTCCTTGGCTGTTTAATACCCCCGTTAAAAAGCGCGACTCTATTTATTTATAAAAAAATAATAAACTATTGTTTTCTTAATGCATTTATTCTTGTTAATTGATTTTTAAAAAAGCTGGTTTTAATATAAATTGTGATAATACTCATTATAGCCATGGCGACTATCATTATATTAAATAAATGCGCGTTAATTAATTTTCCTGATTTGTTTAAAATTCCAAAAATTCCCCAAGGATTTCGCGTGCCGACTGAAAAATTAAATTTTGCTTCTTTAATTGTTTTATTTCCCAATAAAACAATAACTTCCGCCTGATAAGCGCCTTTTTCCAGCCCTGCTGTCTGCCATTCAATCAAGGGCATAGTTTTTCTTTCACGAGGCCTTACGGGATTTTCATCTTCAGGATATGGAAATACAACATTAGAAACTGTTTTGCCGCTTTTAGTAATTTTCAATTGAATATCCGGCTTAACGGAAACATTTCCTTGGTTAGTATGAATAATTTTTATTTCCAAGGGTTGATTTTTTCCAACAGAGTATTCCAAGGGAATAATTGTTGTCTTAAACTGAACAATTTCTTGGTCAGTAACCGTAATTGAAACTTCCCTGCCTATTCTTTCAAAAATACTAACTGCCACTTTCTCTATCTCTTTGTTTTTCGGCTGCGCGGTCATAACAGCTACTTCGCCAATATACTCTCCGTTTGGAGCGTCTTTTGGAATGGTAAATTTAACTGTTGTTTTAAAATAAGATTTAGCGGGAATTAAAACTTCATCAACAGGATTTTCTAATTTCGTGTCATCAATTTTATAAAAACTCGCCCAGTCGGCAATTTCGCCCTCGCATTTTAACGCATAAACAGCTTCATTGTCTTCTGAATTAAATAAAATAAGAATGTCTGTTATCTCGCTTCCCCTTAAAACATCTTTAATAATAATCGGTTTTATCATTTGGCCGATAGCTAAAACGCTTTGGCTGAAAAAAATACCTAAAATAGCAAAAGTTAAAATAAAAATTGTTGTTTTCTTCATATAATTTTTAAATTAGTTTTAATAAATTATTTTATTATCTTGATTTGGAAAAGTTTAAAGCCAAATTATATTTATCTTTAAGCCTTTCCAGGGGCGCCGTAAAAAATGACGCCCCCTAAAAATTCATTCGCAAACTTCAAAATCCGCCTTAACAGCGCTCAACCACATCGTGCCGGAATAAGAAGTTAAGTTCCCCGGAAATTTCTCTACAACATGAATGGAATAATCCATTTCTTCAATTTCTGAAAGATCAAGAATTTCCTCTAGTGTGGTATAGTCGCCACAGCCCGGTGTTGTTCCTTTAAGGCCAAACGGGTCATAATACGCCCAATCTGTTTCCAAGTCGCCTACTCTGGCATCGTATTCAACATTCCAAGTAGTTGAATCTGTTTGGTAGCCTAAGCCCATATCGTCTTGGGCAACTTTCATATTCAATCTCACATTTCCGGTGTTTCTGACAGTCGGAACATTGCTGTCTCCCGGCCAATAACATTTATCGCCATAAACTCTCTTATGCTCGCTGATTTTAACATCTCCATAATTTACTGTGTTAAAATCTATCTGAAAGCCCATCATCTCTATATATTCAAAGTAGTTGGTGAAAACCGCGCTTTGATTATTGCTTTTATCAAAGGCGAAAACATCTACCTTGTAATCACCGGCCGGATCTTCCCAAATCAAATCTTTGTCAGCGCAGTAAACAGCGGCATAACCTTTCGTTAACTGTCCGTCAGTATCATTGCAAACCTCTTCATAGCCCTCGTTTGCGCCCCACACAATCAAATTATCATTACCGCCTTTTCTGATTGCCTCACAGACCAAATTCTTTCCATCAATTTGAGTCAGCTTATGCAGAAAGTTCTGTTCAATTTTTGCGCCGCAGCCGCCGCTTGGATTATCTATTTCAATGCCGTCATCATTAGAGATGCCTATGCTTGAATCATTACAAGTTGGACCGCCGAATGAATGTCCTGATGTATGCATTGGCGCGTCAGGATAGTAGATCTCGGTAATGACTCTGTCAATATTATCAATGTTTTTTTCCGGTCCATGAACAATAGCGCAAACAGTATAATTCATATTCGCGCCCCAGCCCGCTGTCGGCGGTAAAAATTGAGCTCCAGCTACCGTGGAATCATCCTCCCCTTGTTCGCCTACTCCCGGATCTCCCGAAACCAAATTTAACATTTCCCATTTCGCCTTAACGCGGATAGGATCAGTAGAGTCACTATTCGCCTGCGGGATTAATTGAGTCTGAACTGTAGCTAAAGCGGTTAATCCGCTCATGGCAAATGTCATGACAAACATTAAACTAAAAATAATTACTTTTTTCATATATTTTTTTTAAAATTTTGCTTCTTACCAAAACTATTAATTTAAAACATGTCCGAC
>JAGLLI010000050.1 GCA_023140595.1 Candidatus Parcubacteria bacterium | reverse complement strand
CTTGACTTTTTCTCTTAATGGGTATCTCGAACCCCGCAGGGGTGAGAGATCTTTAATACATGAAAACTTTACAAAAGTTTTTATTTAAAAAATACTTCGTAATTAGCCTGATAATCCCAACATATCTTTTGCTTTAATCCTTTGCTATAATTCATGTATTATAGATCTCTCCTCGCTAGCGCTCGTCGAGATGACAAAAGTAGGCGAGACCAAGGAATACCAGAGATGGTAAAAAAAGAAATGCTTAAAATAACAAAAAATATAATAATTAAACAATCCAATAATATGCTAATAGACCTACAACTCCACTCCACATATTCCGACGGTTATTTAACTCCGACTGAATTGGTTAAGTATTTAAAATCAAGAAATATAAAAATAGCCGCTTTAACCGACCATAATACGGTTGGCGTAGCGCATGAATTTAAAAAAATGTGCAAGCAAAATGGAATCAAGCCGATAATCGGCATTGAGCTTTACGTAAAATTGGGAAATAAAAAATTTAATATTTTGTGGTATAATTTTGATTATAACTCTCCTGATTTGCATGACATGCTTCGTGGCAGCCAAATGCGCCGCAGGAAAATGTTTCGTTCAGCCTTGAAGCGGCTTGTCATGGATGGTTTTAAAATTGATATTAACAAAACTTTGGATAAATATAATCATTATGTGCCGCTGAATCACGTGACGGATGATATTTTGGCAAATAAATTTAATTATAATAAAATAAAAAAAGAGTTAAAAGTAAAAATTGTTTTAGACGGAGATGTAATAAACGAGTATTTGCGAAATAAAAAAGTCGGGAAATTGCAAAATAGCTATTTGGATATTAATCGCGTATTCAGATTAAGAAAAAAAATCGGCGGGCAAGTGGTGCTTTGCCACCCTGCCAAGCATCATTATTTAAAGGAAGACTTTTTAATAAAATTAAAAAAACTCGGATTAGACGGAATAGAAATATTATCACCGCATCATTCTTACGGAGCGGTTATGAATATTCAATTTTTAGCGCGCAAACTTGATTTGATTGAAACCGGCGGTTCTGACTTTCACCGTTTTGAAGGAGGCAATTATCCTGTTCAAAGCTCATCTGATTATTTTTCCATAGACGCCAAATACCTTAGGAGAATAAAAGAAATTATTTAAATAAAGATTAAAAAATATGCGTATTGCAATTATTACTCGCTTTGGCATGCCGCTTACAGAGCATGCGCGAGGATATTATTACCGTCCTTACTACTTGGCAAACAGATTAACGGAGCGCGGACACGATGTTACTGTTTTGGCGCATCCGGACACAAAGACAAAAGCTCGCCTTATTAAAGCGAAAGTAAAAAAAATGGAGTGGGAAATCCAGCTTATGACATATTCTGATTTTATTAAAAATTACGCGGATGAGTTTGATATTATTAATGCCCAAACCGATCATTTGTGCTGTTTTTTTTCGCAATTTATTAAAACTCCGATACTGCACACCATTATTTTTGGCGGTTTTTGGGGACAAGTTGAAGAGCTTCTTAGAAAAGAACGCAAGCAATATTTTTCCACGAATAGCTATGGCACAAAAAATCGTTATCCTTATTTAAACTGGCAGGGGGTCGTGCATAACGGATTTGAAACCAAGCAATTTAAATTTAATAACAAGCCTGATGATTATCTTTTATTTTTATCACGCGTGCGCCAAGACAAAGGAGTTGAAGAAGCTATTTTGGCGGCGAAAGCGACAGGACAAAAACTTATTATTGCCGGACAGGCCGCTGATGGCTATTTGCAAAAAACCATTAAGCCGATGCTGACAAAAAATATTACATATTTCGGAGTGGCTGATTTTCAGGAAAAAATTAAACTTTTTAAAAACGCAAAAGCGCTTCTTCATCCGCATCTTGTTCCGGAAAGTTTTGGCAATTCAATGGTTGAAGCCCAAGCCTGCGGCACGCCTGTGATTGTTTATCCGCATGGCTCAAGTTCTGAAGTTGTAGCGAACGGACGTACCGGGTTTATTGTTAAAGATATTAATGGCATAAAAAAAGCGATTAAAAAAATCAATAAAATAAAACGCGCTGACTGCCGAGCGTTTGTTGAAAAAAATTTTACCATTGAAAAAATGGTTGACGGTTATGAAAAATTGTATGAAAAAGTTATTAAAAAGCGTAAAAAATAAATATATGACTCATCATTTAATATTTGAAGGCGCGGAGCTATCCGGCAAAAGCTGGATTATGTCGCAAGTTTATAATTATTTGGAGCCGAAATATAATCAAAGCAAGGACATTTTGGACGGATGCCACTGGTTTAACGCGGATGTCGGCATATATGGCACTGATTTGGGCAAAGGCGTAATAAAAAATTATCTGCGGATTTTTAAAGTTTTGGAAGAAAAAAATGTTATCGTGGAAAAATTGCATATTTCCGATTTTGTTTATAATCAAATTTATAATAATAAAAATATTAATTATAAAGCGCAAGAACAAAAGTTATTAGCGCTTGGCTTTAAAATCGTTTTAATTAAATTTAAGCCTGATAAAAAACTTTTAGAAAAACGAATTCAAGACAGATTAAATCTTTATCCGCATTATAAAAGTATTCAAAAAACACCGGAATGGTATATCGCTCAGCAGGAAAAATATGAAAAGGCTGTGTCAGAATCATTATTGCCGGTGTTATCAATAGAAACAAATATTTTGCCGGACGACAAACACGCGGAGAAAATATTGGGGTGGATTGGGGAATGAAAAATAAACTTAATATTAAAAAAATTTATAATATGCCAGCTAAAAAAATAAAAGTCTTAATGGCTACAGCTGAATTAGCTCCTTTTGCCAAGGTGGGCGGGCTTGGCGATGTAACATCAAGTTTGCCGCCGGCTTTAAAAAAAATAGGCGTTGACGTACGCGTAATCATGCCTTTGTACGGCTCCATAGATAGAAAAAAATATAAATTGAAAAAAGTTTATTCTGATTTGGAAATTCCTTCCGGCCGCGTGTTGTTAAAAATCAATATTTGGCAAACGTTCTTGCCCGGAAGCAAAGTAATTGTTTATTTTATTGATGCGCCTGATTATTTTAAATATAACGATGTTTACATGTCTGATGATAATTCAGAGCGGTTTTTATTTTTTTCTTACGCGTCTTTATTTTGCATGCCGGCAATCAAATTTCAACCCGACATTGTTCATTGCCATGATTCACAGACAGCCTTAATTCCTGATATGCTGAAAGTAAGCAATTTTGAATATTTACAAAATATTAAAACTTTATACACAATTCATAATTTTAACTATCAAAGCAAAAACGACCCAATAGTGCTTCATACCGGAAATTTGCATAAAGATTCATTAAAAATTTTAACCAGAGACGCTGCTAACGGAGATATAAATTTTATGGTGCAGGGAATTTTAAACGCGGATTTAATTAATACCGTAAGCCCTACATACGCGCGCGAAATTGCTACAAGCGCCTATGGCGCTAGTTTGGAAAGAATTATTAAAAAACGCGAAGATGATTTATACGGAATAATCAACGGCATAGATATGGATTTGTTTAATCCTGCCAAAGACAAGTATATCAGTGAAAATTATTCAAGCAAAAGCATTAATAAAAAACAAAAAAACAAGCTGGCCTTGCAAAAAAGACTGGGTTTGGACGAGGATAAAGACAAAGCGGTTGTCGGCTTAATTTCCCGTTTGGCTTGGCAAAAAGGAATAGAATTGATTACGGACAAATTTGCCGAGTTAAACTGTCAGTTTGTGTTTCTTGGCACTGGAAATGAAAAATACGAAAAACATTTAATAAAGTTTGCCAAAAAAAATCCCAAACAAATTAGCGCGCAAATTAAATTTGAAATAAAACTGGCGCAAGAAATTTACGCGGGCTCGGATATATTTTTAATGCCTTCGCGCTTTGAACCTTGTGGACTCGGGCAGATGATAGCAATGCGCTATGGCACGGTTCCGGTAGCGCGCGCGACCGGAGGACTTGTTGATACGATTAATAAAAAGAACGGTTTTTTATTTAAGAATGTAGATAGTGAAGAATTCTACGATTGTTTGAAAATCGCTTTGGATGTTTATTACAACAAAAAAGACAAATGGCGAAAAATGCAAATCAATGGCATGAAAAGCGATTTTTCATGGGACAGATCGGCTAAGGAATATTTGAGACTTTATAAGAAATTAAAATAAAAAAATAACACAATTGTAGAGACGCAAAATTTTGCGTCTCTACAATTGTGTTATTTTTTTATTTTTCCGCCATTCTTCAATTTTTTTATGATTACCAGATAACAGCACATCAGGCACTTTATATTTATTGCCCTCGTTATCAATAAAAATCTCCGGCCGCGTATATTGCGGATATTCCAGCTCGCCTGAAACAGAATGCGATTCATCTTTAGCGCTTGTTTCGTTTCCCAAAACTCCCGGAAGCAAGCGAGTAATTGAATCAATAATAGCCATCGCGCCAATTTCTCCGCCAGTCAAAACATAATCTCCAATAGAAATCTCCCCATCAATAAAATTAACAATTCTCTCATCAACACCCTCATAACGCCCGCAAATCAAAGTGATATTGTCTAGTTTGGAATATTTTTTTGCTTTTTGCTGATTCCATTTATCACCTTTAGCGGATAACAAAATAATTTTTGATTCCTGCTTGCCCCGCGTAGCTTTAGCGAAGTGGGAATTTCTGATTTCTGATTTTATTTGATTAACGGCTTTATACAACACATCCACCTTCATTAACATCCCAGCTCCTCCGCCATAAGGCGTGTCGTCAACAGTTTTGTGTTTATCAACAGCAAAATCACGTAAATTAATAATATTAATTTTAATTTTTTCTTTTTCCAAAGCGCGTTTAATAATACTCTCATTAAAATAAGAATTAAATATTTCAGGGAAAATTGTGATTATATTGAAAATCATATTATATAATTTAAACAAAAAGCCACAAACATAAATGTTGCGGCTTTTTGAGTTTTATATGATTTATTTTTATTTAGATTTTTAAATCATCAACGCTTGAAGTGTCAATATCAGCATCAGCAGTGCGAGGTGCTTCTCGTCTTGGAGGACGTTGTGATCCTTCCGGTTCGTTAATTTTTAAGTTAACGCGAGCGTTGTTTTTGGCTCCGACAATCTTTAATAAAGTTCTGATTGCTTGAGCGGTTTGTCCGCGGCGGCCGATTACATAACCCATATCTTCCGGGTTAATTGACAATGTTAACAGGACACCTCTTTCGTCGACAGTTCTTTCTACCGACACGTCTCCCGCATGCGCGACAATCGCCTTAACAATGTATTCTAAGAACTCTTTGTCTTGGGTGTTTTCCATACTTTTGTTACCTTAAAATATAGCGCTTAGACTGTATTTTAAAGCATTCTTTAATTATTAATTCATCCAATATCTAAAATTTCGGATGCTTATAAAATTATTATAGCATAAATAAAAATTTTGTCAATACTTTGCGCAAGTCCACGCATAAATTCCCTGCGCAATTTTTACTTTGCTTGATTTTTTTATAATTATACTGTATATTAAAAATAAGACAAAATACCCAATGGAAATGGGTTTTATTTTAATACTAAATTTAAATTTAATTAAAATATGCGTAGAACTTGGCGAAAAGCAAAACCTAAACCTGAAAAAAGATTTTTTATTAACCGGCAAATTCGTGTTCCGGAAGTTTTTTTAATTGATGAAAATGGAGAAAATGTAGGCAATGTTAGCACAAATGAAGCTATCAAAAGGGCGGTTGAATTGGAGCTTGATTTGGTTGAAGTTAATCCGACGGCAAAACCTCCGGTAGCCAAAATAATGGATTACGGTCAGTTTAAATATGAAAAAGAAAAAAAGGCGCATAAACAGAAACAAGCCCAAAAAAAAGTCGATACAAAAGGAGTCAGGCTATCAGTAAGAATCAGTAAAAACGATTTTCAGTTAAGAATTGGCCAAGCATTAAAATTTTTTAAAAAAGGGAATAAAGTAAAAATTGACCTAATATTAAAGGGGAGGGAAAGACAGCATCCTGAAAAAGCAAGAGAAATTATTAATGATTTTGTTGCTGTTTTAGAGCAAGATAAAGAATTAAGAATAGAGCGCGAACAGGACTTGACAAGACAGGGCGGAAGGTTTATAATGATATTGATTAATAAAAAAGATTAATTTTTACATAATCAGGTTTTAGCCTGATTTTTATATTACATGCCGAAAATAAAAACACATAAAGCGACTGCTAAGCGCTTTACAATCACTAAAACCAAAAAGATAAAACAGCGCAAAGCCGGGCAGGGTCATTTTAACGCACGCGAATCAGGAAATATTACCCGTAATAAGCGCCGCGATATTGATACTGACAAAAGCTTAAATAAAACCATTAAAACATTAATGCCGTATAATTAAAATATATGTCTAGAGTCAAAAGAGGAACAACTCATGTTAAAAGAAGAAAAAAATTGCTTGCTAAAACCAAGGGTTTTAAGTGGGGCCGCAAGAATTTGTTAAAACAGGCCAAAGAGGCTGTTGTAAAAGCCGGGGCGCATGCTTTTGTTGACCGCAAAAAGAATAAAAGAAACAGAAGGGCTTTGTGGCAGATTAAAATCGGCGCTTTTGTAAGAGAAAAAGGCTTAAGCTATTCTAAATTTATTCATGTTTTAAAAATAAATAAAGTGGAGCTGGATCGTAAAATCTTAGCGGATTTGGCTGTTAACAATAAAAAAATTATTTCAAAAATCGTTGAAACAGTAAAATAAATTCTTATGGAACTTATTAGAATATTTCAAATCATAATCGCGGTTGTTTTAATCGCGGTAATTTTAATGCAAAATCGCGGCGGCGGCTTGGGAAATGTTTTTGGCGGCGGCGGAGCGAATGTTTACATGACAAAACGGGGACTGGAAAAAAAACTATTTGCCACTACTATTGTTTTGTCAGTTATGTTTCTCTCAATCTCTTTGCTTATTGTTATTTTATAGCAGATTTTAAAATTGCGTACTCAAAACTGTTATTTCCGCAAGAGGGAATAATAAATTAAAAACATATTTCGGACTCAAAAAATATTATTATAAAAATCAAGATAAGCGCGAAAAAATTTTTCGCGAATAGTTTTAAAGTAATTAAAAATTTTAAAGCGCACGTTTTATTTTCTTTAAAAATTCAAAGTGCGCCCCAAGGGTGCCCTGCAAGAAATACCCTTGGGGTGCATTTCTTGCGGGGTACCCCTTGGGTAAAAAAGCAAGACAAGGGCAATATCCGTAATAATGATTTGGATAAAAAATTGGTTTTATCATTGTCAAAATCAAGAATTCCAAAACTGAAGCAGTTAAAATATATAAAAAATTATTTAAGCAAACAGGAATTATGGCTTTTGCGCGGTAGCATCGCGACAATTTTACTGAGTGCGATTTTCTTGGGAACATATTTTTACTTTACTCATTTAGAAATTGTCCCAAAGACTGGAGGCGAATACACGGAAGGATTGGTTGGCACGCCAAAATATATTAATCCTTTATACGAAAAAGTAAGCGATGTTGACAATGATATCAGCAAATTAATATTTTCTTCACTTTTTAAACGGGACAAGCATGGAGAATTGGTAAAGGATTTAGTTGAAGATTATCAAATCAGCGATGATAAAAAAGTTTATTCATTTAAAATAAAAGATAACGTGAATTGGCACAATGGAACGAGGTTAACGGCAAATGATATTTATTTTACTTTTAGCGCGATTAAGGCTTTGGAATATAAATCGCCGCTAAGGGTGAGTTTTGTCGGCGTAACAATTGAAATGGTTGATGATTATAATTTTAAATTGGTTTTATCCAATCCTTATGCGGCATTTTTTGAATTATTGACTTTTGGAATTATGCCGGCGGAGCTTTGGTCTTTAATCCAGCCGGAAGCCGCAGGCTTGGCAGGTTTAAACTTGGAACCAATCGGATCAGGCCCTTACAAATATAGCGGAGTAGCTAAGGAAAAAAAACTGGGAACGATTAAGGAATACAAACTAACTGTTAACGAAGATTATTACGGCGAAAAGCCTTATACCGATATAAATTTTAAATTTTATGCTGCTTTTGCCGACGCGGTTAATGCTTTAAATAATAATGAAATTGACGGTTTAAGCTATGTGCCTTCGGAATTAAGGGGGGACATAATTACCCCGAAAACTTTTAATTTTTACGATCTTTATCTTCCGCAGACAACGGTAATATTTTTTAATCAGGAAAAAAATCCGGCATTGGCCGACAAAGCTCTAAGACAGGCAATGGCTTACGCGATTGACAAGAATTTTTTGATTAACGATTTGTTAAACGGAGGCGCTTACGGCGTGAGCGGCCCGATTCTGCCTAATAGTTTTGCTTATTATAATGAGCAAAAAAAATACGATTACAATGTTTCAGAAGCTGAAAAATTACTGGATAGCATTGATTGGAAAATTCAAGAAGTAACCGCGGAAATAATCGCGGAAGCTGAAGCTCAAATTGAATCAGAAGAGGAAGACGATGACGCGCGCGTTAAAGCGGAAAAAATAATTCAAGCGGGAATTGGCGCTTGGCGTAAAAAGGATGGAAATTTTTTAACAATTAATTTGCGGACAATTGACAGAGAAGAGTACCAAAAAATTGTTGATGGAATAAAAAATTACTGGGAAGCAATCGGCATAAAAGTTGTTGTTGAAATTATTCAGGCCAATCAGGCGCAAGCAATGGTAATCAAGCCAAGGGATTATGAAGCGCTTTTTTACGGGCAAGTGCTGGGGGCAGACCCTGATCCTTACGCTTTTTGGCATTCTTCCCAGACAGGCGAACAGGGTTTTAACATTGCGAATTTTGTTAATAAAGATGTTGACAAACTTCTTGAAGATGCCAGGCTTACAAGCGAAATTTCCATTAGGCAGGAAAATTATCAAAAATTTCAAAAAATAATCGCAGAAGACGTTCCGGCAATTTTTATGTATTCGCCTCTTTATACATATATCCATGACAATAGCGTCAAAGGCTTTGATATAAAAAACATATTTATCCCTAGCGATCGCTTCAACAACATAAGCGAGTGGTATCTGGAGACTGAGAAGAAGTTGGTGTTTTAGATTTATTTATTTGCCGCAGTGCTGGAATTGGTAGACAGGCTAGTTTCAGGTACTAGTGTCTTTTTAAGGCGTAAGGGTTCAAGTCCTTTCTGTGGCACATTTTCACCTGTCATTCCGGGGGCGCGAAGCGCAACCCGGAATCTAGGAGTGCGAGATGTAAATAAACAATATCAAATAAATACAGTACGTGCTTTTTACGCCGCCCAGGCATGAATGCCAGGGCTAATCTGATAATTTGTAAGCCCGATAAATCGGGCTATATATAAAAACGTCAACAATAAATATCCCGTTTCAACGGGATT
>JAGLLI010000005.1 GCA_023140595.1 Candidatus Parcubacteria bacterium | reverse complement strand
AACAAAAAATAACCGTTTTTATATACAAATATGTACCAAGAAATAATCAAAAAATTCAAACATCTTGAATGTGAGCTGTCAAAACCGGATATTGTCAATGACATTAAAAAATATACTAAAATATCCAAAGAGCGCGCGGAAATAAAAGAGGTGTATGATTTGATAATGGAATTGGAAAAAGTCAAGCAAGAAATTATTAATAATAATGAAATTATCAAAAATGAAAAAGATTCTGAAATAGTGGAAATGGCACGAACGGAATTGGATGAATTAAATTCAGCGCAAGTTGAATTAAGCCATGAAATCAACGAGCTGCTAAACCCAGCTAATCCTAATGACAAAAAAAATATTATCATGGAAATTCGCGCCGGAACCGGCGGAGATGAATCCGCGCTTTTTGCCGCAAACCTTTTCCGCATGTACGCGAAATTTATTGAAAGCAATGATTGGAAAACAAATATTCTTGATTCAAGCCCAATCGGCATTGGCGGATTTAAAGAAATTATTTTTGAAGTAAAGGGCATTGGCGCTTACGGAATGCTTAAATATGAAGCCGGCACGCACCGCGTCCAGCGCGTTCCTGAAACCGAAAAACAAGGGCGCATCCATACCTCGGCAGTTACGGTAGCGGTTTTGCCCGAGGCTGAAGAAGTTGATTTGGAAATCAAGGCCGAAGATATCCGCATTGATGTTTATTCCGCTTCCGGTCCAGGCGGGCAAAGCGTGAATACTTCAAACTCGGCAGTGCGTGTCACTCATATTCCCACAGGAACAATTTCCCAATGCCAAGATCAAAAATCCCAGCATCAAAACAAGGAAAAGGCCATGCAAGTTTTGCGTTCCCGTGTTTTGCAAAAAATTGAAGAAGAAAAGCAAACCAAAGAATCAGCCGAGCGCAAAGCCATGATCGGCTCAGGCGACCGTTCGGAAAAAATCCGCACTTATAATTTTCCGCAAGACAGAATCACTGATCACAGAATAAAAAAATCATGGAGCAATATGAATTCTATTTTAAACGGTGATTTGGAAAAAATAATTGAAGAATTAAAAAAGGCCGTTCAGTAAACTGAAACGGCCTTATGTCTTCTAGCACTAAAAAATTATTTTTTGTACATTTCTTTTTTGGTTTTTATTACACGACATTTTTCTTTCAAATCCTTAAGCGTCTTTTCTATAACTTTTATTGTCGTAATAAGTTCTTCTTCTTCAATTTCTAGTTTCAGCGCTCTCTTGACTTCCTCGATATCTAACATTTTTTCCTCCCCGCTATAATGAAAATGTTATTCTAAATTATTGACAGTGATGAATAAAAATAAACTTCTATTGAGTACTGAAGTTGTTATATCGCCTCCTTGTTTTAAAAATATAATATCCGAATATTCAATATCAACTTTTTCTTCTTGCTCTAAATTAAAAGAAGGCAGATAATTAACAATAACATCTCTGACATATTTAGAATCAACATCTTTCTTTATTCCATTTATCAATAATATGACAGAGTTTTCTTTTGGCGATTTATAATATCTTGATTCGCCGCCAATTTCACTTATTAAATCTTTTTCTATTTTTTGTAATAATGAACCTGATTTTACTTCTTTTTGCAATTCTGACATCCTCATAACATCCTCCAATTGATTTTTATATTGTTAAAAAACACAAAAAAATATTCCTCTTTAAAATTTATTTCACACTATCACATCTATGACAATAAATCAAGCGCTAATTGCTGCTACTCAAAAATTGCAAAAAAATAAAATTTCCAGTCCTAATATGGACGCGGAGATTTTGCTATTGCATATTTTAAAAAAACCGCGAGAATATTTATTTACTTATCCTGAAAAAAAACTTACTAAAATCCAAATTATAAATTATAAATTACAAATTAACCGCCGAATTAAAGGCGAGCCGATTGCCTACATTACCAGACATAAAGAATTCTATGGGCTTGATTTTTTTGTAAATAAAAATGTTTTAGTCCCACGCCCTGAAACTGAATTAATGGTTGAGGAAGTATTGGAGCACGTAACGCACAACACGCAACACACAACAATTATTGATATTGGGACAGGGAGCGGTTGCGTAATAATATCTCTTGCAAAATTATTAAAATTCGAAATCCGAAATCAGCCAGCCCGAGGTTGGTCAGCCTCGGGCGGAAAATCCAAAATCCGATATTTGGCTGCTGATATTTCATCCAAAGCGCTTTATGTTGCCAAAAAAAATGCCAAATTTCACGGCGTAAATAAAAATATTAAATTTCTTTGCGGTAATTTACTTGAACCAATTTTAAATAATCTCAAACATCTTAACAATCCCAAAAATCTTACAATAATAACCGCTAACCTCCCTTACGGATGGAATTCTTGGAAAAATAATTGTTCAATGGACACAATTGGGTTAAAATTTGAACCGCCGATTGCTCTTTTCACTGAAAATAGAGGGCTTAAAATTATAGAAAATTTTCTTAAACAAATTAAACAAATAATTAACTCCCAAAAAATAAATTTTAATTCAAACTTATTATTACTTATAGAATTTGATCCGCGTCAAACAATTATGCTAAAAAAATTAATAAAAAAAATTCTGCCTAACGCAAAATTCCAAATAAAAAAAGACCTGCGGGGTTATGATAGGTTGGCGAGAATCTCTATTTAATACTCAACTCCATACCCAGGATTAACAATCTCTATCCACGTCGTTCCGCGGTTGAATTCAAATTCATTATCTTCCAAATCATAAAATTTAGTTCTTGAGCTTAAGCTTTTCTTTCTCCAAAAACCCTTTTCACATACGCCATCCATGCAAACCAAGGCATAGCCGTTGCCAATATGTTGAAACTCTTGCCGCATTTCTTCGTCAAGCACTTCTGCATCAACATATTGAATAATAATATTTTTGGCAAAAATTTCCTTACCATCACTAACCAGTTGTTTCTTGCCGCCAAGATATCTTAAATAACTATTTTGCTCCGCGATATATTCCCAATCAACTTTAAATTCAGACAACAAAAAATCAATCGTAATATTCTCCTTGCTTGCCGTTGTTGAGGCTGTAACTGATTTATCTTCCATAGCTTCAGCGACGGAGGACTCATTCTTGTATTTCCAAACAAAATATTCCGCTTCGTCAATTTCTTTTTTCTCTAAATATTTCCGCAAATTAGCCAATGACGAATAAATATTATGCGGCGCATACCCGGATGTATCGCGCCAAAAATATGTTCCATTGTAAAACTCGTTAATATGCAAAGTTTTTTCTTGTATCATTTTAGCCAAAGCCTCGGGACTGCCGCCGACATGAACATAAAGCGCTGACAACTCTTTTGACCAATCTACAAAATACGGTCTGGCGCTTCTGATTGGGCCAATTTTTTCAATATTTTCATTGCCGGCAAAAAAAGCCATATACCTTGTAATTCCACCTTCGGCCTCGGCCTCAATCACTAATTGTGCCGCTTCCAAACCATAAGCGGGACGAGCATCAGGATGATTGTCAATCATAACCGCGATTGGATAAATATTTTCATACTCCTCTTTAACATAAACGCCGTCAATCATTCTTATGGCTTTATTTGTATTATCCGCTATTTTTTCCGTATCATAAGACGCTTCCATTGACGGCTTAATATTGTCTTTACTTTTTGTTTCTCTGGACATCAAAACAAAAACTAAGATAGCCAAAACAAGCGCCAACACAAAGCACGCAGCACCGGCAAATATCCAAATCCGCATTTTTTTCCGCGCGCGAGCAAGCTCATCCGCTAAAATTGCATCTTTCTTTTCCTTGTACGCCATAGCCTTGGCAGAGGCGGATTCAACCTTTTCAGACGCAACTTCCTTTTTTGAGTCTAAATTTCTATTTTCTTCCCCAATTTTCATTTGATATTATTTTTTCCCTTTCTCTTTTTTAGCTTCTTCTTTTCCACCCTCATCAGTTTTTTCTTCTTTGTCTTTATCTTTTTCTTCTTTTGCTTCATCCTCAACTTTCTTTTCGGGCTCTTCCTCTACCACGATTTTCGGTTCAATCACAGACGTTATTAAATCATTTCCGGAACTAATCAACTCTAAATTATCCGGAATTTTAAGATCGGAAACTTTTATGCCGGCACCGAGAGAATCCAATTTTGACACATCAACATCAATCTTTTCTATTAAATCGCCCGGCAAACTGCTAACCTGCAAAGTCTCCATAGATTTAATCAATATTCCGCCAAGCTCTTTTACGGCTTTTGCTTCTCCGATAAAATTAAGCGGGACATCAACCTCAATCTTTTTATTCATATCAACCCTGTAAAGATCGGCGTGAATAATAGAATCTTTGATTGGATCTCTTTGAATATCCTTAACAATAATCTTAACCTCTTCATTGTCATCTATTTTTAAATCAATTAAACTTGATTCCCCTGCAAACGCATAGGCCTTATCAAAATCGTGATACTTAAATAATAATTTCACATTGTCTTTTTTTGCTCCATATAACACGGCCGGAACTTCGTCTTGTTTACGAATATTTTTTAGAGTATCTTTTTCATTTTCTCTAACTCTTGCTTTTAACTCAATTTTTTTTACCATAATTTTTAATTAAAATATACAGTCAATTATTTAAAAAACCGCATATCTATATTTTATTTATTAAATTATTTATTAAAATAAAATTTTTTATCCAACTATCTCCCAATACCCTCCTTTTGCCGGACCGATTCTTTTGAGAAGATTTTTTTGTTTTAGATTGGCAATATTATTTTCTATAGCCGTGGTTCCCAGTCTCGTTTTTTTAGCAATTTCAATTATTGAAATACTTTTATCAGAATTAATTAAACTGATTATTTCTTCTTGATTTTCGCTTAATTTTTCACCCCACTTTTTACCCCACTTTTCACCCCACTTTTCACCCCTCTTTTCACCGACCTTTTTTTTAACTGGCTTAAAAATAATAGTAAAAAAAGATGTAATCTCTATTTTGGGCATAGACAACCCTCTCTCTTTCATTGCCTCTTCCATTCTAAACATTCCAGTTCCGGCTTTTTCAACATATCCCGTTCTATGCAAAAGGTCTGCTATCAACGGATTTCTTCTAACGCATTTTTTTCCAAAATCTTTTATACTTAAACCCTTTGGCAACCCGCCGGGGTTATATATTTCCATTCTATCATCAAAAATATTAACAAAAACATTTGCTCCTTTTTCAAAATAATTTCTGTGCATAACAGCATTTGTAATAGCTTCTCTTGTTACTTCTATTGGATATTCTGGAATTTCTTTTCTCTGAATATCTTTTAT
>JAGLLI010000049.1 GCA_023140595.1 Candidatus Parcubacteria bacterium | reverse complement strand
CGCATGCTAATTTTTCGCCAAAATTACCGACTTTTTTGTTATAATGCATGTTTTAATTTAAAAAATGTTTTAATTTATCAGATTTTAATAACTCATTTTTACTGCCAACAAAATCAACAGATCCGTTTTTTAAAATGTAAATTTTATCCGCGATTTCTATTGCTTGCTTGGCATTTTGCTCAACTATAATAATTGAAACGTTTTTTTGCTTTATTTCAGTAATTTTTTGAAAAACTTCTTTCATTATTTTAGGCGACAAACCCAGCGACGGCTCGTCTAATAATAGCAATTTTGGATCCTGAATTAATGCCCGCCCGATTGAAAGCATTTGCTGCTGACCACCTGAAAGAGAAGATGCTAAATCATTTAGTTTTTCTTTTAAAAACGGAAATTCATCTAAAACTGATTTTATTTTTTTGTCTATTTTTTTCTTATCCCTAAAAATAAACCCTCCCATTTCCAAATTTTCTTTTACGCTTAGATTATTGAAAATCTGCCTGCCTTGCGGAGAATAACTTACGCCTTTTTGTATTAACTCGTGCGCTGGAAGCCCTGTTATGTCTTTATTTTGCAATTCAATTTTGCCTGAATAGATTTCGCATTGATTAAAAACGCTTTTCAAAAGCGTTGATTTTCCGGCACCGTTCGGTCCGATAACAGCCACAATTTCATTTTCGCCAATAACAAAATCAAACCCTTTCAGAATTTCCATTTTATCATATCCTGATTTTAAGTTTGTGATTTTTAACATAGCTTAATTTTAGCATAGTTTATTGGAAATCAAAAAAATCAAAACAAAAAACCCGCTGAACGGCGGGTTTTTTATGTCTGTAAAATCTATTTTAGTTTTCTTCGTATGGCACGAATTCGCCATTTTTAACAACCTTAATCATTACTGGTTTAACAACATCTCCGTTTTTATCAAAAGTAGTATTTCCACCAATTCCTTGATAATTTTTTACGCTATATAAATAATCTCTAATGCAATCCGTGTCTTTATCTCCATTGCAATTTTCTATTGCGTTTGCTATTATTTTAACTGCGTCATAAGCGTTTGCCGCGTAAGCGCTACTTTCTTTATTATATAATTCTTTGTATTTATTTCTATAATCTTGTATATCCGGATTTTCAATATTAAATGCTGGTGAAGTAATAAATACTCCTTCCGCGGCCTCGCCTGCTCCGTTTAAAAATTCTTCGCTTTCAAACGCAGGTGTTCCTGCTATTAAGCCATTTAATCCTAATTCTCTTATTTGTTTTGTTAAAATTCCAGCATCTACGCCTGAAGCGGTAGCTAAATAAAAAGCTTCCGCTTCTTTATTTTTTGCTTTAATAATATCGGTTCTAAAATCTTTTAAATCCTGATTATATTCCACGGAAAAAACTATTTCTTTGCCCAATTTTTTAAATTCTTCTGTGAATACTTCTTTATACGAAAGGCTGTTGGCTGATTGCGCCGTAAATACAGCAATTTTATTTATGCCTTTATTTTCTAAAAATTCAGCCATTCTCTTTTCGGTTACTCCTGATGTTATTCTGTTTCTAAAAACATAGTCTCCTGCATTAGTAATTTCCATAGATGACCCGATTGAAGTAAGCATTATAATCTTTTTATCTTCAGTCAAGGGAGCTACAGCTAAAATATTAGAGGATCTTACAGGACCTAAAATAATATTGACATTATCAATTTCTATAAGTTTCTTAACGGAATTAACCGCTTGAGTAGCCTCGCTTTGAGTATCTTCATAAATTATTTCTATTTTAATTTTCTCTTGCTTACTAACTTCACTAATTGCCATATTTATTCCATCTCTTAAATCTTCTCCAAAAGAAGCAAGTTTTCCAGTTAAAGACAATGGAGCCCCAATCTTAATCACCTCGCTTAAAACCTCTTTTTTTTCTTCCGCCACTTTAGCGCATCCACCAAGAAATACAATAAGCGCCAGCGCTAAAATTATAATTTTGTTTGTTCTTTTCATAAAGTTTTGAACTACAAGGATTATTTTTAACAAGGATTTTAAAAATTATTCTTGCGGTTTTTATTTTTTAAAGGAATTTCAATTCCTGTTTTTTTATATTTTTCAATCCAAACCCCTAAATCATTTGCTCCAAATTTTAAATCTATTTTGTTAGTAATAATATGAAAATGTTGGTCAGTATTTTCTGTTACTAAAAATTTTTCAATAACTTGCCCTTTTAATTTTTTAAATATTTTATTAACATCTTCTTGCTGATATATATCCATATAATAATATATTTTAAACTTTTTTAATATTAATTTTCTCAGTCATATTGTTTGTTTTATATATTTAAAATAACAAAGAAATTCACAAATGTCAATCAAAATAATTTTTCAATTTACCCGCCTAAATACGCTTCCAAAACGCGTTTATTGTTCTTAATTTCCTCAGGATTGCCTTGCGCGATAACCCCACCTTTTTCCAAAACAATAATTGTATCGGCGGTTTTAAGCGTAAAATTCATATCATGCTCAATTAACAAAATGGTTTCGTTTTTTTCTTTTAACTTCAATAATATTTTTCTGATTTTTTCCCTCAGCCTTGGATTAACTCCGGCGGCAGGCTCGTCAAGCATTAAAAAATTATGCTGGTTTAAAATCGCCCGCGCTATTTCAACCAATCTTTTCTGCCCATAGCTTAAATCTTCCGCGCGAATATTAATAAAATCTTCCATTTCAAAATTTTTTAAAATTTGTTTAATTTTTTCCTCAAATTTATCTTTTTTATCTGACGAAATTTTAAAAACGGCTTGCCAGAATTTTGTGTCTTCATCATTCATTGCCAAAAGCAGATTTTCTTTTATTGTTAAATTTTTAAAAAGGCTTGGTTTTTGGAATAAGCGGGAAATTCCCAAATTGGAAATTTTTTCAATTGACAAGTTTGTGATATTTTTGTTATTTAAAATAATCTTTCCGCTGTCAGCTTTTAAAATTCCCGAAACAAGATTAAACAAGGTAGTCTTGCCTGATCCGTTCGGACCAATCAGCGCCGTTATCATCCCTTTTTTAATTTCAAAATCGCAATTATCAACCGCTTTTACTCCGCCGAATTTTTTTGTTATGTTTTGTATTTTTAGCATATTTTTATTTTAGCATATTTTACTGAAAATCAAAAAAAACAAAAACCCGCGGAACGGCGGGTTTTTTTTGTATCTGTAAAATCTATTTTAATTTTTTTCGTATGGCACGAATTCGCCGTTTTTGACATTTGCAGTTGTTTATTGTTATATTTTTCTTCTTAATTTTTCATATTCCTCAACATTTAATTCAATATCCTTTAATATTTCCTTAAGAATCCCAGCGCTTAAATCACTATTTCTATGAATTGGGATAGTTGCGGTTCTGCCGGTTTCAGAGTTTAAGAAAAAATGATGACTGCCTTTTACGCGCATTAATTTAAAGCCAAGCAGCTTTAAAATTTTAATCATTTTTTTAGCTGGAATAATATTTAATTTCGGCATATTATTTTACAAATTCAAGGCTTTGGATACCAATAAATTGATTTTGTTGAAGTTCTTGTTTAAAAACTTCTTCTTCTACTTCAATACATAAACTAACAACCTCTTCAAGCCGTTTATATAATTCAGGCAATGTTTTTGCCTGCGTATAACAGCTGCGCAAACTAGGCACTCGCCCGACATAATATCCGCCCTCATCTTTCTCAATAATAACCGGAAAAGTATATTTTTTCTTTTTTTTAATAGGCATATTTTAATAATTATTTATATGATGCTTCCAAATAGCATAAAGCCGCTTCTTTAACATTTGCTTCTGCTTCGGCAAATGTTTTACCGAATGAAGAAACATAGTTTAATTCAGGGATTATGGCTGTGGTTTGTCCTGTTTCTTTGTCAAATTCATATTCAATTTTATATTCATATTGCTTGGACATATTTTTCAAATTAAAATAATTATTTACTTTTTATAATTTTCAAGCTCCTCTTTTGTTATATCAGCTTGTCTTAAAATACTCAACAAAGTTCCCTTTTTTAATTCTTTGGCATGCATTGGGACAGGCACAATTTTATTGGTGTCAGGATTACTGAGAATTAAATGGCTGCCGGTCTGGCGGCGTTCAACAAAACCAATCTTCTTTAAAATTTTAACAATTTGCTTTGGTTTAATTACCGGCAATTTTTGCGTCATAACATTAAATGGTATTTACTTTTTTTATGGGAACTCTGGCAAATATTTCTGAAATTGTTATACCTTGTTTTTCCGCCGGAATTTCTTGTTTGCTTTCACTTAAAACACTCAAATACCCTGCAACAGCATCTTCAGCCATTTGCTTGGCCTCTTCAAAAGTTTCACCTTGGGTTACGCATCCTGGTAAAGCGGGAATATAAACCACATACCCGCCTTCTTCTGCCGGTTCAAAAACGGCTGTATATTTATAATTTTTTTTCTTTAACATATTTTTATTAAAATTAACGTTTATTTTTTTATATCCCTATATTATCAAAACAAAACCAAAATGTCAAAAATTAACTCCACGCGTAAATACTCTTATATAAAGCCAATATCAACCTCACTCCAACTCAACCTTCCCATAAAATCCTTTCGGCTTATAAATCAAAATTAGCAAGAGAATAAGCGCATAAGTCATTTGGCGGGCGGGTCCTATAATTGAAGATGGAAATCCCACAAAACGCAAAGACTCAGGCAAAAGAGTTAAAATAACCGTGGCGATAATCGTTCCCTTGAGCGATGCCAATCCGCCGATAATCACAATACTTAAAACAGGGATTAACTGCATTAAAGTAAACGACGACGGATCAATAAATGTAATGTAGGACGCATAAAGCGAGCCGGCAAGTCCCGCAAAAAACGCGGATGTTGCCAAGGCGATTGATTTTATTTTAAAAGCGTTTTTTCC